>JBHHYD010000001.1:0-29583 GCA_046757385.1 Minisyncoccia bacterium
GAGGAGAGTTACTACTAGCCCGAATGCGTATGATTGGCGTTGGAGATACCACGCGCTCAGCGCGGACTAATTATTCAAATTCCGTTTTTTAGATTTGTGAATTAAGTTTGGTAAAATAATTGTGAAAGTTTGAGATAATTTTTTATCTGGAGCAAAATAGTGTATAATATATATATGGCAAAACGAAGTACAGGGATAGAAAAAAGAAAAACATCTCGTTCAAAAAAGACCAAAAAGCGCCTTGCGATAAAGCGTGAAATGCTCGCCAAGCGTGCAAGCAAAAAGAAGCGCAAATAGGTCTTAAATGGTATCATAAAAAGTATGAAGACTATACTTTTCATCATTGTCGTTATAATAATAGCCGGCAGTTTTGTTATTGCTTTAAATAATTCTGGTGAAGTGGCAGATGTTGCCAGCCCGAGGCTGGTCGGCCTTGGGCCGAAAGAAATTATAAATAATGAAGAACAACTTATGGACACACTTAAACTCACAAGCAAATCTTTTGAAAACAATGGAAACATTCCCTCAAGACACACTTGCGACGGCGAGGGGATTAGTCCGGAGCTGTCTATTGAAGGGATTGATGAAAATGCAAAGTCACTTGTACTTATTATGGACGATCCGGACGCGCCGTCTGGTACGTGGGATCATTGGGTGAAGTTCAATATTTCAACCTCAACGACGCAAATAAAAGAAGGAGGGGAGCCGGACGGCGCGTCAGGTGTTGGCACGTCAGGCAACAGAGAGTACTTTGGTCCATGTCCGCCAGACAGAGAGCATAGATATTTCTTTAAACTTTTCTCCCTTGATACAGAGCTTGAGTTGGAAGAAGGTGCGACTAAAAGGGAAGTCGAGAAGACAATGGAAGGGCATATACTACAGCAGACGGAATTGGTCGGACTATACGAGAGAAATCAATAATATGTACATAAAAGTTAAAGTTACTCCTGACGCTAAAAAAGAAAAATTGGAGCAAAAGCAGGAAGATTTATTTGAATTAAGTGTTAGAGAAAAAGCAAAGCAAAATATGGCAAATGAGCGTGTTAGGGAGCTTATAGCGCGGCATTTTGGTATAATAAAGACAGATGTGAGGATTATAAGCGGGCACAGAAGTCCGAGCAAAATTATAAGTATTGATAAGTAATTAATATATTGAATAAATATGGCTATAAGAAAAAATATAAAGACAACAAACATAGAACTTACACCAGAGATCTCTGATTATTTAGACAAAAGACTGCAAGCAGTAGAAAAACTAATTGACCCTGAAGACACAAGCGCAATACTTGATGTTGAAGTGGGCAAGACCACGGAGCATCACCAAAGCGGAAACATCTTTAGAGCGGAGATCAATCTTCATATAGCAGGCAAGCAGATGCGGGCATCAGCAGAAGAATCTACAATTTTAAATGCAATAGACAAAGCCGAAAAGGAGGTGGCGCGCGAGCTTCGCAGGCTCAAAGGCAAGCGCATGCGTTTTATGAGAAAAGGCGGAGCAAAATTAAAAAACTTGATGCGTTCAATCTATCCCCGCAGGAAATCCTCATAGTCCATCTCTTTTTTCCCTTCGGGGATTACTTTTTTTATTTTTAACTTATCGTCTTCTAATTCAGCGTCGGTTATTTTGATACGCATAAGGTCCGACCTTTTACCATCAAGGTCGGACCTTGATGCAAGAAAGTAGGCAACAGGCCACTGGTCGTAGGCCCTGATTTTTAGCAAGTTTTGATATGCATCTCCATCAAGCTCTATAAGAGCATCTTCTTTTTTAATTTTTGTCGTAAATGTAGCTTCACTTTCATCCTGCGCTTCCGGCTTTATCTTGCCGGCGGTCCAATCGGGGATTACTTCTGCAAGAAGCTTTGCACCCTCTGTAAATAGAAGCTCTTCAAGTTCACCCGCTCTTGGAGGCCATGGCTCCGGTTCAATACTTGCTTGTGCTACGATAGGTCCGCTATCTATACTTTCATTCAAGAGCATTATAGTTACACCAGTTCTACTCTCATCTTGAAGTATTGCAGAGATAATGGGGGACGGTCCACGAAGTTTTGGCAAAAGAGATGGATGAATATTAAGTGTGCCATGTTTTGGAATATCAAGAAGTTCTTTTGGAAGAATCTTTCCAAATGATGCAACTACAAACAGATCAAAATCGCCTTCTTTCAAAAGTTCAATGAAAGCTTCATCAAGCTCTTCAGGCTGGACAAAGTTTACCTTGTTTTTTTCTGCCCACACTTTTACAGGCGGGGCAGTCAAGACAAGACTTCTACCTTTGGGTTTGTCGGGAGATGTGACAACCAAGCTTGCAGTCAAGTCTGCTTTTTTTAATTCTTCAAGAGCTATCACTGCACTTTCTGGAGTTCCAAAGAATGCGATTTTGATTTTATTTGACTTCGTCATGGATATTTTCTGCTTTGTCTATAAAAAGGGTTCCGTCCAAATGATCCATCTCATGCTGGAAGATCTGCGCTAAAAGCCCGCTTCCACCGCGCTCAAAAACTTTTCCATTCTCATCAAACGCACGCACTGTTGTTTTTTGGGCCCGCTTAGTAGTTCCGTATTTGCCACGCACAGAAAGACATCCTTCTTCATGGGCTTCAGTATTCTTTGAAATTTTTGTGATTTCTGGATTTATGAAGACAAAATCAGGGAGTGATGAGGAAGCTTGTTCGTCTTCCAGCCCGAGGCTGGCCGGCCTTGGGCCGGCAACATCAAACAGTTTTCCAGACACGATGAAAATGCGAAGCGGTACTCCGATCTGCGGGGCAGCGAGAGCGACCCCGTCTTTCTGCGCCTCAAGAGCTTCAGACATATCTGCTAAAATTTTCTTGATCTTAGGCGATGTAATCTCACTTACAGGCACTTCTTCAGCTTTTCCTCTTAAAGTAGGGTCTCCTTCTTGTATTATTTTTACCATTTTTCAATGATATCCTAAAAATAAGTATAAAAAAACCCCCGCTATACGAAGGGTGAATAAGCGGGGGTCTTGCCGACGGTAGAAAGAAGAGGGACAAAATCTCCGCCAGCAATACTATATTAATTATAGCAAACTTTCAGGGTCAACATCAACAGCAAAATACGCCGGCAGTGAGCGCAGGATTTCAACCATTTCTCTGTCTGGCCATTTATCTTTAGGAACCCTTAAAAGGGCGTGCATAGCGTACCTTCCTCCGCTAACTTTTATAGAAGATGGATAGATCTGGACATCATATTTTTTCAAAAGTTTTTCTATATATTTCATTTCTTTTGCTATTCTTTCGTTTCCTCCAACTACTGTTATTTTGATAAAGATACTGTAAGGCGGATATTCAAATCGTTTTCTTTTTTTCATCTCCTCTTTATAGAAATCAACAAGACTGCCTCCCTCCACATAGTCAAAGATTCTTTGGTCGGGTTTTCTTGTCTGTATAAGAATTTCCTTTTCCGTGATTTCTTTTATTTTTAAAAGAAGCGACAGCACTTTTTCTGACATTCTCCATTCAGGGAGTGAGAACAGCGAGTCCATTGTAGCGATTGCGCTGTATCTAACTGGCTTGTCCAAGTAAGAGAGTGCCATCTCTGTTCCCAGCAAAATCCCTCCTTTTGTAGAATAAAATTTCTCTATTATCTCTTTTGCTTTTCTGTGCGTGCTTGCAGTGTTTTTATCTATTACAAAAATCTTTGCTTCGGGAAAACTTTGCTTAAGCGTTTTTTCTACGAGCTGAATTCCTATCCCTAGGGTTTCAAGTTTCCAGCTTGCGCATGTTTTGCATCTTTCGTTGGCGCTTCGTGCCGCGCCGCAGGCGCGGCAGATAAATCGATTGCCCTTTGAGGTTGAATAAAGCACAACGGGCGCTTTGCATTCATAGCAAAGCACAGAATTACCGCAGTCACGGCATACCGTAGAAGGAGAAAGCCCGCGCCTCACAGTAAAGACAAATATATTTTTCTTTTCGTCTATTGTGTTTTCAACTAACTTTTTCAACTCATCGCTTATTATCTCAAAACGGCCGGCTTTTTGATGCTTAATATCTTTCATGTCTACAAGTGTCTGCCGGGCTTTCCTTACTGTCCGTAGTTTTGGTGGCGAGAATTCATCAAGTTCTCCTTCTTTATATTTCCACATTGTCTCAACTTTAAGCGGGAGATCGCCAAATATAATCTGCGCTTTCATCTTTTCCGCATAAACTTCAGCAAATACTCTTTGGTCGATGAACGGACGCGTGAACTGCTTATAGCTTCTAGAATTTTCTCTCTCTACAATAATAGTCCTGATGTCACTCCTTGGAATAGAAAGGAACATCCCCGTCGCTATTATAAGGACAGGATGCTTGCTCTTTAGGGCGTTTTTCCATCGTGTTAGCATTTCCTTCTTTGTTAAACTTCCGTGTAGGACAAATGTGTATGGGTCTATTCCTTTTTTCAGGAGTTCTTGCGCCTTTTCAGCTTCCTGCATTGTAGGTACTAAAAGAAATACGGATGAATTACGGGCAAACTCTTCGCGAACAAGAGATTTATAACTTGCAAAGCGGTCTGCTATTTCAGATTGAAGTACAAGTTTCTGACATAAAGGATTGTCTTTTTTTGTTACAGAGGATTGTCCTTTGGGATTTTTTTCATCGAAGATTACGTTTGGCACTAACGCTTTAAGTATCACACCTGTCGATGTGGCAAAATACTCCGCTGCGCTCTGCGCGGCGGAGATAAACTCAGGCAGAAAAAGCATTTTTGCTTTTTTCCCATCAATCTTTTTAAGTGCAAAGCTTGCGCTTCTTATTTTAGCTTTCTCTTCGCCGATATCTTTTGAAGAGAGTACGATTCCAGGAACCTGTTTCTTCCGGAGCGGTATGGAGACGACAGACCCTTCTTTAATGGGTTCAGCGCTGTAGTAGGTAAGGGATTCTCTGCTCAAGCCCTTTGATATTGGAATGACATTAATAAGCTGCATAGCTTAAGCATACCAAAATCCACAAAAACTCTCGTCCTTGACTTTTTAATGATTATATGGCAGTCTATATATGGAAAACAAATTCTTTAACTTTGGAAAATGGCAAGACTTATGCATCACAGAGAAATTATGGAGTTTCTTTTTCGGGACTCAAGAATATTAGTCTTAGTAAGAACAGAAATCAGGTAATCTCACAATTTGGAAAGAGTGAGAAGAATGCCCCAGGTATAATCCTGATAGTTATGTTTTTTGGAATTGGCATTTTTATTATAGTAAAACCGACAGAAGTAATGGCGCAGTTAGAAACGATGTTTAATGGATGATATTAGAACAGTGTTTACGACCACATTTTTCGCTTGAAGTTTGAGCGAAAAATGTGGTTATTTTTTATTCAACTATACACAATGTAATACACAACAATACATATAATTACTTCATGAACCTATACTTACGATCGGATTTATATGTTACGATTGAAATATGCCCAGAGGTCATGGAGAAATACAAAAGAAAATACTAGTAGTTTTACTTGGAGGACTTGCCTTAGGATTATCCAGATCACCAAAGATGTCTTTCCAAATCATTGGTGCGATGGCAAAGGAATGGAAAGATATAGATGAACGCAAATTAAGGCGCTCAATAAGAGCACTCTATAAAGAAAAACTTCTTGATGAAATACATAACAGAGATGGTACAACAACACTTGTCTTAAACAAAGAAGGGAAAAAGTTCGCGCTTACCTATAATCTTGAAAATATGAAAATCAAGAAGCAGTCCAAATGGGACAAGAAATATAGAATTGTAATTTTTGATATCCCTGAACGTTTAAGAAAAGTGCGTGATTCATTGCGTATGCATTTACAGGACTTAGATTTTTCTGAGCTTCAGAAATCAGTATTCGTGCATCCATATGAATGCTCAAAAGAAATAGAATACATTGTTGAATTTTATAGAATAAAAAAGCACGTTCGTTTTATTGTTGCTGATTCAATAGACAATGAGTTGCACATAAAACGAATATTTAAATTAAACTAAATTAATCTGATTTTAAAATTGTACCTATAACTACGATCGTATTTATAGGTTCATATTATATATTATTGGTAATATTGTTGGGAAAAATTTTTAGTTTGAAAAAGGTGCTGAAAACAAGTACAATTGGCTAATGTTGAAGGATAAATTTCTAATTAAGGGGCTTGCTGGCAAGAAGACACTTAAGGGTAAAATCGCCGTTGCAGGGGCGAAAAATGCAGTGCTTCCGGCGCTTGCGGCATCCCTTTTATTTAAAGACAAGTTCTGTATCTCAAATGTACCAGAGATAAGCGATGCAAGGCACATGGCAACACTCCTTCAAAATCTCGATGCGAAGATTACAAAAAAAACAAAAAAAACATTTTGCATAGAAACAAAAAATATCAAAAAGAAAGAAATTGATACAGAGATCTCAAACGAACTTCGCGCATCAATAATACTCACAGGCCCTCTTCTCGCGCGATTTGGAGAAGTTTCGTTTAGTCACCCTGGTGGATGCATAATAGGTAAGAGGCCAGTTGATATTTTTATTGATGGCTATAAGAAAATGGGTGCTAAAGTGACGCAAAAAAACGGAAAATACAATATAAAAACTAAAGATAAAAAGTTAAAGGGAGCAAAAATATTCTTCGACAAAATAAGTGTTACCGGGACAGAAACACTAATGCTTGCAGGAGTTTTAGCAAAAGGTAAAACTGTACTTGAAAATGCCGCAATGGAGCCGGAGATAAAGCATTTAGCGGAGTTTTTAAACTCTTGTGGTGCGAAAATAAAAGGCGCAGGCACTTCAACAATTGAAATAACAGGAGGAATATTATTACAAGCGAAAGGAAAAATGTATAAGACACTTCCAGACAGAATAGAAGCTGGAAGCTTTCTCATTCTCGGTGCATTATCAGCTGATAATTTAGAGATTACAAATTGCATTCCAGAGCATATAAATTCTCTGATTGAATTATTAAGGCAATCTGGATTATCTATCAAGACAGAAAAAAATAAAATCCTTATAAAAAATAATTCCAAAACAAAAAATAACGTTTTCAAAAATGTAGATGTACAAACACATGAGTATCCAGGATTTGCTACAGATCTTCAGGCGCCGATGTGTGTATTTTTAACCCAAACCAAAGGTGAGAGCAAAATACACGAGACGATTTTTGAAGGCAGGCTTAATCATACAGGTGACCTTGTAAGGATGGGGGCGAACATAACCATGTGGAATCCTCATCAAGCTACGATAAAAGGCCCCACAACGCTTCGTGGGAAAGAGCTTGAAGGGCCTGACCTGCGAGCCGGGCTTGCATACGTCATTGCGGCAGTCATTGCAAAAGGGGACTCAGTAGTGAATAATGTACACTACATTGATCGTGGGTATGAAAAGATTGAAGAGAGGTTGAGAGACATTGGGGTCAATATAAAAAGAATAAAAAGCTAAATGTCATTTTTTAATCCAAAATTAGGAATAGATCTAGGTACTACATACACTCTTGTATACATGCCTGGGAAGGGAGTCGTTTTAAACGAGCCGTCTGTTGTTGCGGTCTCCGAGCAGGACAATAAGATTTTGGCAGTCGGAAATGATGCGAAAGAAATGATAGGAAGAACTCCGGATAATATTATTGCCTACAGGCCGATGAAAGACGGAGTGATTGCAGACTATCGTGTGACAGAGGCGATGCTGCGCTACTATATGAGAAAAGCGCTCGGCAGATGGAATTTGTTCAAGCCTGAAGTTATGGTATCAGTCCCAGCTGGAGTTACCTCGACTGAAAAGCGTGCAGTGATTGAAGCGACAATGAAAGCTGGAGCGAAAAGTGTTTATGTTGTTAAAGAACCTATACTTGCTGCAATCGGCGCTGGTATTCCAATACACGAGGCGCGCGGACATATGATAGTAGATAGCGGTGGAGGTACTATTGACGTTGCGGTGATCTCACTTGGCGGAATTGTTGCTTCAACCTCGGTAAAATGCGCCGGTAACAGAATAGATAGAGCGATTGCAGATTATATAAAAAGAACATTTAACTTGGCAATAGGAGACAAAACATCAGAGGATATTAAAATCAAGATCGGCTCAGCAGTACAAGTAGACGAAGACATGACGATGATAATAAAGGGCAGAGATTTCTTAACTGGACTTCCACGTTCTGCCGAGGTCAAAACCAATGAAGTTGTAAAAGCAATCGGGCGAGAACTTCGTGAGATGATAAAAGCTATAAAGACAGTTCTTCAGGAAACTCCTCCAGAGCTTTCTGCGGATATCATAGACCGCGGGATCATAACAACAGGAGGCACCTCGCAACTTCGCAATTTTCCCGATCTTGTTTTTAAAAGAACAGGGGTCAAAGCAGTTCTAGCAGATGAGGCGGCGTTTTGCGTTGCCAAAGGCACAGGCATTGCACTTGATCACTTAGATACATACAAAAAGAGTATTCTTGCAAAAAGATAAATCACGCTTAACAGGCATGATATAATAAAAAAAATGAATAATAACTTTGACATTATTGTGATTGGCGCGGGTTCAGGCGGGCTTAATATTGCGGGATTTATGAACCGCGCAGGGTTTAAAGTGCTTTTGATTGACAAAAGCGATAAGCATATTGGAGGAGATTGTCTGAATTTCGGATGCGTGCCAAGCAAAGCGCTTATCCATGTCGCTAGAACCGTTGCTGGGGCAAAAAAAGCCGGACAGTTTGGCATTTCTTCAGGTGGCGCGGCGGATATGCGAAAAATCAAAAAGTATATAAAAGCAAAGCAAAATATTATACGCATTCATGAGAATGCGGAATATTTCAGAAGTATAGGAATGACAGTAGTGCTCGGCGCGGCAAAATTTGTGTCAAAAAATACTGTTGAGGTAGATGGCAAACAATACAGCGCCAAAAAAATCGTCATTGCGACAGGCTCGCGGCCGCGGCAGATGAAGATTACCGGCACTGAAAACATTCCCCTCTACACCAATGAGACCATTTTTGATATTGATTTCCTGCCGAAGAAGCTGCTTGTTGTCGGAGGCGGTCCCATTGGGATTGAAATAGGGCAAGCGTTTAATTATTTAGGGTCAAAAGTCATCATCTTGCAAAAAGAAGGAATGATTTTGCCCAAAGAAGACAAAGATATTGCAAACATTCTCTTGGAGCGTCTAAAAGAAGAAGGTATTGAATTTTATTTCAATTCCACAGCAAAGAGTATTGCAGGCAATAAACTTTTTGCGGAGAGCAATGGGGAAAATAAACATATATCGTTTGACGCGGTGTTTGCCGCCATTGGACGCAAGCTTAACGTCGAAGGGCTTGATTTGGAAGCCGCAGGCATTGAGATGAGCGAGGGTGGAGAGAAAATAAAAGTTGACGATTATTTGCGCACGACAAACAAACGCGTGTACCTTTGCGGTGATATTGCAGGAAAGCACCAATTTACACATGCCGCTGAGCTTCATGCGGGACTCATATTGCGCAACTTCTTCTCTCCTTTTAAGAAAAAGTTAAATACCGATAATTTGTCTTGGGTTACATACACTAATCCCGAAATCGCGACTTTCGGATTAGGCGAAGGTAAGCTCAAAGAAAAGAATATCGCGTACAAGACGCTTGAATCAACGTTTGAGGAAGATGACAGGGCGATTGTTGATGATTTTAGGGGCGGTAAGGTAAAGCTGTTCATATCAAACGGAAAACTGCTCGGCGGTTCTATGATAGCGCCAAACGCAGGGGAGCTTTTTCAGGAGCTTGTGCTTGCTCAGGCGAGCGGACTTGCCATTAAGCATATCTTTAATAAAATTTATCCATACCCAACTGCGTCAAGAATAAATAAGAAAACAATCTCACAGCACTTTTCCGGCAAATTAACCAAATTCAGCAAAAACTGCTGCGCATTTTATTTCACTGAATAATTTTTCGCGTGGTTGACAAGGTTTTTGTTTTTGATAATATATGAGTATATATTCATATGTTAAACAATAAGACAATAAAAGCCGTAGGTGTTCTTAAAATACTCTCAAGCAAAACGCGCTTCAAGATAATAAGCGAACTTCTTAAAAAAGAAGAGGGTCTTTGTGTTAAAGAATTGGCTGAAGCGGTCGGCATCTCACAGTCTGCCGTTTCGCATCAGCTTGCGCGACTTGAAGACAAAGAAATTGTATCTTCTTGCAGAATTGGTCAGATGATTTGCTATTGTGTTAAAAAAACCGCCCTTACAAAAAGCATTGCGGAAATTATAAGTTATTTTAATAAATTGTAAAAACATGAGAAAAAACACTTTAAATAAAGGATCTGCTTCAATCACTGTATCAATAATAATTGCAGTGACAATTATAGCTGTTACATTGATAATAGTTGGTGCCGATAATTCGGGTTCACAAGGGAATCATTCTTTGGTAGCAAGTGCAGGAAATTCCGATTCAAAGACAATAAATAATTTCAGGTTACCCGATGAAAACGATCATATCAGGGGAAACTTAGATGCGCCTGTAATAATTGTGGAATTCTCGGATTTTGAATGTCCGTTTTGCAGCAGACTGCATCCGACACTAAAAAGAATTACAGATGAATCACCGGAAAAGGTGTCTTGGGTGTACAGGCACTTTCCTCTTACAACAATACATTCAAGAGCTCGTAGTGCGGCAATTGCTTCTGAGTGCGTAGCGAAGCTCGGAGGAAACGATTCATTCTGGCAATTTACCGATGAATTGTTTAATAATCAGCGCTCATTGGGAAATAAATTTTATGCCGAAACAGCGTCCAATCTCGGAATTGAGAAAGAGGCCTTTAATGCATGTCTGAAAGACAGAAAGATTGCAAATGAAGTTGATGCTGATTTGAAGGAAGCAACACGCTCCGGCGGTCGCGGGACGCCTTTTTCTGTAGCAATTTCAGACAGCGGAGAGATGATTCCATTTTCCGGCGCGCTTTCGTATGAACAGATAAGTGCGATAGTAGACGGGCTGATAGAGAGTTAACCTTAAATTAAAGGTCGTGGAAATATTATCAAATTAATTTATAAAATATTATGGACAAACACAAAACATACAAATGCTCGCACTGCGGCTCAAAGGCAGAAGGTGAAGCCGGAACATGCTGCGGAGAAGAGAGAAAAGTATGCGAAGATTGTAGCTCGCATGACCACAAAGATTCAAATACTTGTGGCTGTTAGATTAACTAAACCCCTCATCTCTTCAAGGAATGAGGGGTTTAGTGTCTTGACAAGTGTGCTACAATATAAAAAAAGATTATCAATTTAATAACATAAATAAAAATGAAAAAACCAATAATGATAATAATGCTTATTATTGTCATCGCATCCGCATTCTTTGCATATCAGGGGGTGCAGATGCACAATGAAGTTGCGGTGGAGGAGGCCAAATTTCACGCTCTTCAGGAGTCTTACTTTTCAAACAGCAAAGCCGTCCGCGATGCGGCGGAGTCAAACTCAGAGCTCACGCAGGATCTTGTTGCAATCGCAAATTATCCATCAACACTTCTTGAGTTGAAACTTGTAGGAATTGGTAAAATCCTTACAGGGATTTTTATTGTTCTATTCTGCATCTTGCTTGCTCTTATCATAATGCCTATGCGCCTTGGCAGCATAATCAGGGAAAACAAAGGGCAATAATGAGATGCGTGTTAATGAACCAACTGTAATAATAATCCTCGGAGCCACTGGGGATTTAAGCAGAAGAAAGCTCCTGCCCGCTTTATTTCATTTGTATAATAGAAATCTGTTGCCGGAGAAATTTGCAGTTGTCGGATTCTCAAGAAAAGATCTCTCAAATGAAGATTTCAGAAAAATTGCAAAAGAAGCTGTAACAAATAAAGACAATTCACATAGTGAAGAGATATTAAATAAATTTCTTGAAAATATTTCCTATACACAAGGAATTTTTGACGAAAAGGAAGGGTACAAAGCTTTAAACGAGTCGCTTTCAGATATAGACAATAAATGGGGAACATGCAGCAACAAACTTTTTCATCTTGCCGTGCCACCTTCTTTGTATGATGATATATTTGAACATTTGGCAAAATCAGGACTTACGATTCCATGCGGGGCAGACAAGGGTTGGACGAGAGTCTTGGTAGAAAAACCTTTTGGAAAGGACTTGAAGACTGCAAGAGAACTTGATGTAAAGCTCGGCAAGCTTTTTGACGAAAGGCAAATTTTTAGAATTGATCACTATATGGCTAAAGAAGCGCTCCAGGATGTGCTCTCTTTTAGGTTTTCAAACTCGCTTTTTGAGCCTCTTTGGAATAAAGACCATATAGAAAAGATAGAAGTAAAATTTTTTGAGACACTTGGCATGGAAGGCAGGGGCACATTTTATGATGGAATAGGGGCGCTTCGTGATGTTGGACAAAACCATATGCTACAGATGCTTGCGTTTGCAACAATGGAGAATCCAGGCAAACTTGATGCAGATGCTATTAGGAAAAACAGAGCAGAGCTTTTAGGCGCGCTCGCTCCTATGAATAAAGTTCAAATAAAAGAAGATACTAAACGCGGACAATACGATGGATATAAAGATGAGTCCGAAGTGGAATCTAACTCAAAAACAGAGACATATTTCAAAATAAAAGCTTATATTGATAATGACCGATGGGAAGGTATGCCGTTTTATCTTGAGAGCGGAAAGAAGATGAATGAATCAAAAAAGGAAATATCCATTTACTTCAAAAAACCAACCACATGTATTTGTCCAACTGAAGAAGAGCATAAAGAACATCAGAATGTTTTGTCGTTCAGGATTGACCCTGATGAAGGAATCTCAATAAGGTTTTGGGCAAAGAAATCCGGCTTTGATATGTCGCTTGAGCCAAAAGAACTTTCTTTTATGTATAATGACAAGAAAGAAAACGGAGAGAAAATTCCTGATGCATACGAAAGAGTTTTGTTTGATAGTATAAAGGGCGACCAGACATTGTTTGCAAGTACCGAAGAACTTGAAGCGTCATGGAAATTCATCACACCGATCTTTGAAGGGTGGAAAGATATAGAGCTAAAAGAGTACGAAGACGGAAGCGCCAGCGAGAACATTATTAATAGTTAATTACTTTATAATGAAAATAGGATACATAGGACTTGGTAAAATGGGGCTCAATATGGTGGAGCGTTTACTTGAAAGAGATTATGAAATCGTTGCTTTTGCGCGTAAAGAAGAATCTAGACAGAGAGCTAAAGACCAAGGCGCAGAAACTGTATCTTCAGAGGAAGAGATGGTTAAAGCGCTCGAGCCCCCAAGACTTATATGGATTATGGTTCCGTATAAAGCCGTAGATTCTGTAATAGAGGAATTAAAGAAATATCTGGAAGCAGGAGATACAATAATAGATGGTGGTAATTCTCCATATAAAGAATCAGTAAGAAGAGGAAAAGAATTGAAGGAATTAGGGATTAATTTTCTTGATGTCGGGGTCTCTGGTGGACCTGGGGGAGCTAGAGATGGTGCTGCGGCGATGATAGGTGGAGAAAAGAAAGTGTATGAAAAGTTCGAACAGCTTTTCAAAGACATATCGGTAGAGGGCGGTTACGGATACATGGGAGATCAGGGCGCAGGGCATTTTGTAAAAATGGTTCACAATGGCATTGAGTACGGCATGATGCAGGCGATAGGAGAAGGATTTGAGATAATGAAAAAGGCGCCGCTTAATCTTAATCTCACAAAAATCTCTGAAGTTTACAGAAACGGCACCGTCATATCATCAAGTTTGATTGACTGGATGCACAAGGCATTTGTAGAGGAGGGGGAAGACTTAAAGGAGATTTCAGGTGAAGTGTCCCACAGTGGAGAGGGACTCTGGACGGTTGAAGCTGCGAAAGAGTTTGGAGTGCCTGCAAAAATTATAGAAGAGTCGCTCCAGTTTAGAATTGATTCAAAAGGTAATCCAAGCTATACAGGGCAAGTGGTCTCTGCACTCCGTAATCAGTTTGGTGGACACGAAGTGAAAAAGAAAAAATAATATGCGTCCTGAGAACTTAAAAACAAAAATATTTTTAGATGGAGGAGATCCGAAGGAGACAAAGGAGATTATAAAGCTTCTCGGTTTTCTTGACGGCCAGACGACAAACCCAACACTTGTCTCAAAAAATTCGAAAGCAAAAGAGCGTTTTGAAAAAGGAGACAAGTTTACCGAGAAGCAGATTTTTGATTTTTACAAAAGTATTGTCGGGGAGTTTTCAGCACTTATACCAGATGGCTCTGTATCTATTGAAGTGTATGCAGATAACAGCACAAGCGCTGATGAGATGTTTGAACAAGGGAAAGATATGTTCTCATGGATACCAAACGCTCATATTAAATATCCAATCACAAAAGCAGGGCTTGAGGCAGTAGAAAAATCAGTAAAAGAAGGAATGCGTGTAAATACAACACTCTGCTTTACTCAAGAGCAAGCGGCTGCGGTTTATTCAGCAACCAAAGGAGCGAAAAAAGGAGATGTCTTCGTATCTCCATTTGTGGGACGACTTGATGATAGAGAAGAAAACGGCATGGGTCTTATTTCAAATATTATTAAGATGTATAAAGACAGCGATGGTCATAGTGAAGTGCTGACTGCAAGTGTCAGGAATATTGACCACTTTCTTTACGCACTGAAACTTGGGAGTGACATAATCACAGCGCCATATGAGATTTTGAAACAGTGGGGAGAGGGAGGTATGAGAATACCAGATGAGACATGGATTTATCCTGCTGCTGGAGGCTTGAATACAATTGCCTATAAAGAACTTGACCTTAAAAAAGATTGGCGAGAATTTGATATCAAACACGAATTAACAGATAAAGGCATTGAGCGATTTGCAAGTGACTGGAACAAATTAATAAAATGAGCAAAAAAAATTTTGATAAGTGGAATATAAAGAAAAAGAATATAAACGGCAATATATCTAATTTGTTTGTCTCAGAAAGAGAAATATGGTGGTGTTCGCTTGGTGTGAATGTCGGAAGAGAGCAAGACGGGCATGGAAATGACTTTGAAAGACCAATTGTTATAATGAAGATACTAAGTCCGGATACACTTATTGCTGTTCCATTGAGTACAAAGAAGAGAATAGACAAATTTCAGGCAGTTGTAACGTTTGGAGAATTAGTAAATTATGGTTTGCTCGATCAACTGCGAGTAATTGATTCAAAAAGGTTAGTAAGAAAAATCGGAATGGTAGGAATTTCAGAATTTAAAGAAATAAAACGCAAGCTCATTGGTCTTATATAAAACGAAAGGCCCGCCGGAGCGGACCTTTCTCGGAGGCCGAAGCCACTGTGTAACCATAGTATAGCAATGCTAGATAATATGTCAACAGCAATTGTGAATAATAAATATGAACGTAAAAGAATTAGAAAAAATTAAAAATAAGGTTTTTGAGGATGCTAAAAGTATTTTGGAAAATAATAGGGTAGATTTAAATGGCGACAGCTACACAAAGCCTGCGCCGAAACTCTATCCATTCCAGTGGAATTGGGATTCGGGGTTTATGGCTTATGGCTATTCTCATTACGATACTGGGAAGGCAATAGCGGAGCTTCGGTCACTTTTCAAGGGCCAGTGGTCAAGTGGTTTTCTTCCGCATATTATTTTTCATAAAAAAGCGGAAGGTTATTTCCCCAATTATGATTTTTGGAATACTGCAGAGATTAGCAAATACGCTCCAAAAGATCTGCATACATCAGGCATTACACAACCGCCACTTCACGCTGTAGTTGTCTGGCATATATATGAGATTATAAATAAAACTGATCAGGAGAAAGCGAAAAACTTTCTCAAAGAATTTTTTCCAAAGCTCCTTAAACTTCATGAATATTTTTACACAAAGCGCGACCCTGAAGGCAGCGGGATGATCACCATTTATCATCCATGGGAGTCAGGATTTGATAATTCTCCACGTTGGGATGCGCCTCTTAATAATGTAATTGTCGGAGATATTCCAAAATATGAAAGATTTGATACAAAATTTGTGAGTCCAAAATTCAGACCTACTGATGCGGAGTATGATAAGTATGTATATCTTGCAAACGAGCTAAAGAAAAAAAATTATAATGATGCTTTAATATACAAAGATCATCCGTTTAAAGTGAAAGACAAAGTATTGTCATCTATCTTATGTCTTGCAAACAGAAAGCTTGAACTTATGGCGGAAGTTTTAAGTGAAGACAGCAGTAACATAAAAGAATGGACAAAGAGATTTGAGAAAAGTTTAATGGAAATTATGTGGTGTGAAGAACATAAGCTTTTTTATGATTTTGACGTTGTCGCAAACAAGCAGATAAGAGTGAGGACAGTTGGGTCTCTTATTCCTATAATGACAGGGCTTCTCTCAAAAGAGCAGATAGAAGAGATGACTGTACATTTAGATAAAGTAAACTTTTGCGGTAATAAATCATGCAAGCTTGGTCTCTTGCCTTCAGCTGGTTTTCATGAACATGAATTTAATCACGAACAGTATTGGCGCGGACCGATCTGGATCAATATCAACTGGTTTTTATACAAAGGTTTTCTTATAAACGATATGAAAGATCGAGCTGAAAGCATGAAGATTCACATCTTACGCCTCATACAAGAAAGCGGTTTCTGGGAGTATTATTCACCAATTGACGGAAAAGGCTTAGGGTCAGAGAACTTCTCATGGACTGCCGCCCTTGCTATAGATTTATTATATGAATAAAATGTATCATTCAACTGCAAAAGAAATGGAAAAACTTGATATTCTAGCCGTGAAAAACGGTTTGGAGATAAAGCAAATGATGGAGCTTGCAGGTTTCCATATGGTAGAAGTTTTTCGGAAGCTCAAGATAAGTAGAAACAAAAAAATCACAATAATATGCGGCACTGGAAACAAAGGTGGAGACGGTCTGTCTGCAGCTCGACACTTATATAACTATGGATACAAAAAGATCTTTATTATTCTGGTGTCTTCAAAAATAAAAGATGACCCAAAGCATCATCTAAATCTTTTAAAAAAGATGAAAATTCCAATTTATATTTACACAAAAAAAGCTGATGTGCTTATAAAAAAGTCCGATATTTTAATAGATTCTTTGATCGGATATCATTTAGATGGAAATGTAAGAGGGAAATTTGCAGAATTAATTGAAATAATGAATAGATCAAAGAAAAAAATTATTTCATATGATCTGCCGAGTGGGATTGATGCTACAACAGGTAAATGCCTTGGTATTTGTATCAAAGCTTACGCGACACTTACACTCGCGCTTCCAAAAAAGATTTTTAAAACAAAAGAAGGCAGGAAAATGTCAGGTAAAGTATTTCTTGCTGATATTGGTATTCCGACATTTTTATATGATAAAATTAAGCCATGCCTGCCGGCAGGCAGGAAAAACAGCCGTCCTGAATTTGGGGCTGGTGTAACAAAAATATGAAAGAAGATTTTAAAATTATAGACATATCACTTCCGCTTAATTCTTCCACGGTTATTTATCCAAATAATCCTAAAGTTGAGATTGAAGAAAATATTGATAAAAGAAAAGGATTAACCGTAACAGATTCAAAAATTACTCTTGGCTCGCATACCGGAACTCACATAGATGCGCCAAGGCACGTTTTTGAAGACGGTGCAACGCTTGATCAAATCCCGCTTGAGCAGATAGTAGGCAAATGCAGAGTTTTGGATTTTACAGACGCTGAAGAATCTATAAAAACTTCTGATCTAGAGAAGCACGATATTAAAGAAGGGGAAAGGATACTTGCAAAAACAAAGAATTCAGAGATTGGTTTTGATGAATTTAGAAACGACTATATTTATTTAGACGGCAATGCAGCAGAGTATTTAGCAAAGAAAAGGGTAGCCCTTTTCGGTATTGACTATTTGTCTGTAAAACAAAGGGGAAGCGAGGATATAAGACCTCATACAGAGCTTTTGAAAAACAACATAGTAATATTTGAAGGACTTGATTTGTCTCAAGTAGAGGAAGGAGAGTATATGTTTGTAGGACTTCCTATTAGATTTACAGGAATAGACGGCTCACCAGCAAGAGCGATTTTACTTAAATAAAAATCCCTAGGGATATCCCTAGGATTAATCCTAGGGATTTATAGAAACTCCAGAAGTCCCTCGTAGTTTATGAAGTCGAAGAATTCGTAGCCGTACTGGATAGTTAAGCCGAAGTTGTCTGTTACAAGGAGAAGTCCTAACAGAATAAGAAATACTCCACCTACATACGAAACTATTTTTAAGTATTTAGAGAGTTTTGTTATGTATTTCGTGGCATGAGAGAAGCCGAGTGCAATTGCGATAAATGGTATAGCAAGCCCGAGCGAGAATACGGTAAGCATCAGCGCACCCTGCAAGGCCGTTGTCGTAGTTGCTGTGAGCAAAAGTATTGAACCAAGTATAGGCCCTACACACGGTGTCCAGCCGAATGCAAACGCTCCGCCTATTGCAAAAGAGCTTGACGGGCGTCCTATAGTGAGCCATTTTGGCGTTCTGAATCGGCGTTCTTTTTGCAGGAAGTTGAGATTAAATACTCCGAGCATAAAGAGACCGAAGATTATAACAAGCCCACCTCCTATGCGCCCGAACCAGAGCCGAAATGGAGTGAGAGCTTGACCCACAACTCCAGCTAATGTTCCAAATATTATAAATACTAGGGTAAATCCTAGGATAAAAAATATGCCGTTTAGGAATATCTTTCTTCTTGCTTCTCTCCCTTTCTCTGGATCTTGTGCATCAGCCTCTGACACACCACTTATAAATCCAAGGTATGCCGGCACTAAGGGGAGCGTGCAGGGGGCAAGGAATGTCAAAAGTCCTGCGAAAAAAGCTGATAATAAAAATCCTATACTTATTGCTTCCATAATGTTTTTTTAATTATTAATAACAGAATTTACTTTTTGCCGCATTTCATCCAAATCCATAGGACCTCTTTTATGGATAATAATATTGCCCTCAGCATCTGCAAAAATTGTCTCCGGCATAGAGAACCCGCCTATGCCTTTGTAAAATGCATCTTTAGGGTCAAGCAGGAATGTCATTCTCTCTGTCACACCTATCTCATCTGTAAATCCTTTTGCTTTCTCAAGTGACTCCTGCCTGTCTATAGCAACGACTGTTATTTCATTACCAAACTCCTCCTGGAGCTGCGCGAAATCCTCAAGCTCTGCTCTGCAGAACGGACACCATACAGCCCATGAATTAAGAACGTGTGGCTTACCTTGAAATTGGCTCAAAGTAAATGTGTTTCCTTCGTAATCTTCAAATGAAAGGTCAGGAATTTTGTCATAATCATTTTCTTCTTTTTGTCCATCCTCTGATGCAGTTACTTCAGACTCATTTGTCATATCACTAGTATCTCCATTGCGAAGTATCAGGAAGCCCCCTCCTATAATAAATATAATGATAATTGTTATAATTGCTTTCATAATATTATTTTAATAGTTCTGTCTCCGGATGTACAGCGAGCCATGAGAACCAGAAGCCGTCTACGTGAGGTACTGGACCGCCATTTGCTGTTATCTTTACCACATCAGTCTCATCTTTTGTTATTTCTATGTTTTTGCCGGCAAATGTATCTTTAGTTGTTCCAACTTTAAGGGAATCTCTCTCGTATGCCTTAAACTTTCCGTCAATCTCAATTCCAAGAACAAATGTTTTTGGATGTAGTCTGTTGTCACTGAAAGTTGCTCCGAAACTTACTGATTCGTCTGTATAATAATCTCCATACGGATCAAGGCCATAACTTCTTATAGCTCCTGTCTCGCGGGAGAGCACCTCTGTATTTGGATGCGCTTTTTTCCAAGCGCCGTACTTTACTGTGTCGGCTGGCAGTATTTTTAACTTTTCTCCAGTTGATACACCAAGCACTGCCTCTCCTAAGACTTGCGACCAGAGAGACTCATCATCAGGATTTTGCGTGCGGTTATACATAAGCAGATTTGACTGCCAAAGCTTTCCTGATACTCCGAACTCTTGGGCTATTCCATTTACTTTCGGATCAAAAACGATACCTGTTGCGCAAAGCGGGCAGTAAGTAACAAGCACGCGATCGTTCTTGATAGTATCGTTTACGATCTCATGCCATACAAGCACTTGATATGGATAGAAACGCTCGACCCCGTTAAATACAAGTCCAAGACCTACATCAGTATTGGTCAAGTATTCATCGGCTTCTTTTGTAGAGATAAACTTAGGGTTATCAATGGATGGTATACCGTCTTTTCCTGGACCTCCTGAAAGGATTTCATTAAGGGGGATTGAGTGTTTTACACCATCTGTAATAAGTATTTTATTATTTAATGATGATATTTTTTCACTTTTTTCGTTCATTGGGATAGGGAATTGATTAGCATTTCTATAAAATATAAAGCCAATGCCTGCGATGACGACTAAAATAATTATAAGAAATCTCATAAGCTTATTTTTTTATTATATCACACATGTCAAGGGTGCGCGGAAAAGGTCGTTCCTCGAGGAGCCTGAAAGGCGGAAGAGGTGCGACCTTGAGGAGCGCACGATGGTATACTTATCAAATGAAATACAAATATATCATCGGCATAGACGAAGCAGGCAGAGGCCCTCTTGCAGGGCCTGTTGCTGTGGGAGCTGTGCTTGTGCCAGCAGACGCTCCTCAAGGTCTCACTGTTCCAAGGTCGCACCTCTCCCGTCGCTATCGCTCCTCCTCGAGGAACGACCTTATGACCTTTTCCCGCGTCAAGGATTCAAAGAAACTTACTGAGATTCAGAGAGAAAAAATATTTGAAAAAATAAAAGAAAACAAAAACATACGATATATCGTATGTTTTGCGAGTGCTAGGCAGATTGATAAGTTGGGGATAGTAAAAGCGATTGGTAATGCACTAAAGAAAGCACTTGCGAAGCTTGATGCAAACCCTAACAAATGCAAAATACTTCTTGACGGCACACTCAAAGCGCCAGTTAAATATAAAAATAAAAAGACAATAATAAAAGGAGACGAAAAAGAGTTTGTAATCTCTCTTGCTTCAATTGCTGCAAAAGTTGAGAGGGACAAAAAGATGCAAAATTTTTCTAAAAAATATCCTAAATATAATTTTGAAAAGCATAAAGGATACGGCACAAAAGAGCATTACAGAAAAATCAAAAAACATGGGATTTGTGATATTCATCGCAAAACCTTTGTCAAGGTTCGACCTTGACAATAGTTGCCAAAGAAGCCAAGTTTTGGTACAGTATTCTTTATGTCAGTACGAATGAGACATACACGAGGACATACGCAAAATAGACGCTCACACCACGCGCTTGAAGAGAAGCGGCTTTCTCTGTGTCCAGATTGTAAGGCACCCACAGAAAGGCATACGGTATGCAGCGCATGCGGAAGATACAGAGGCAGAGTGGTGATTGATATGGCGGCAAAACTTGAGAAAAAGCAGGCCAAAGAAAAGGCAAAGAAACAAGATAGAACTGAAGAGGCTACTAACGAGCCGGAAGAAGTGGTAGAAGATAAACCACTTGATGCAGCAGAGCTGTCAAAAAAGTAAAGTGCGATACCAATATACGAATGGCATGCTAATTATACAAATTCACACTTGTATAATATTAGTATCATTAGTATAAATTAGTATATTAGCATCGATTCATAATGAATAGGCACCTTTCAAGATCAATAGTATTACAGACTTTGTTTGAACTTGATTTCAACGGTCTTATTGGTGGAAATAAAAAGACTACCAGCCCGAGGCTGGTCGGTCTTGGGCCGAAAGATATTGAGGCGACTCTCACTAGAGTCGCCGAAGAATTCGCTCCCGGTATGGGAGATTTTTCATTTGTAAAAGAGCTCTTAAACAGTCTTATTAAAAAGCAAAAAGATATTGATAAAATCATAGAAAAAGCTGCTCCAGAGTGGTCGATTGATAAAATCTCTGTCGTAGATAGAAATATTTTAAGGATAGGATTGTTTGAACTTTTGTTTGCAGATAGAAAAGAAGTTCCTGCAAAAGTTGCTATAAATGAAGCAATTGAACTTGCAAAGACATTCGGCGGAGAAAGTAGCGGCAGGTTTGTGAACGGTGTTCTGGGTGCAGTGTATAAAGAAATAGGGGAGCCGGGCAAAGACGAGGTTTCCAAAAAGAAGCCGAAGAAAAAAATTGAGGATGTTCCGTATGAGAAAATGCCTATCAAACGACTCGGCGGGTGTGTGGTATATGCAAAGGATGGAAAAGATATATATCTTGCACTTGTTCACGATGTGTTCGGGCACTGGACTCTCTCAAAGGGGGGAATAAAAGAAAAAGAGGATAAAGAGAAAGGCACAGTGCGCAAAATAAAAGAAGAGCTTGGGATTACTGTAAAAATAAAAGAAAAACTTGGAGAAAATGAGTACGTGGCTTCTGACCCGGAAGAAGGAAAGATAAGAAAGCAGGTTACTTATTATCTCGCAGAATCAAAGTTTGAAGATTTGAAGCTTGAGAACAAAGGCGGACTTGACGATGCAAAATGGTTCAAACTCGGAGACATTGTGGACCTAAATTTTTATGATGATATACTTCCTATCGTGACAAAAGCGATTAATATATTACTTAAGAAATAATATGGATTTCTCACAATTTGAAGATAAGACAAATATTACATTTAAAGATAAAGACTTGCTCATGCAGGCGTTTTTACATCGTTCATACTTGAATGAAAATAAGGGACTGAAAATGGACCATAATGAGCGGTTAGAATTTCTTGGAGATGCTGTGCTTGAACTTGTTGTTACAGAATATCTATACAGCAAATACCCTAAAAAACCAGAAGGAGACTTAACTTCATACAGAGCAGCACTCGTTAACACCTCAACTTTATCTACTGTCGCAACAGGGCTTTCCATGAATGACTACTTACTTCTCTCAAAGGGGGAGGCAAAAGACACAGGCCGCGCGAGGCAGTATATACTTGCGAATACTTTTGAAGCGTTTGTAGGCGCGCTTTATCTTGATCAAGGATATGAAAAGGCAAAGGATTTCATCGCGCAAAATCTTTTCCCACTGACAGATGAAATAGTAGAAAAAGGCCTTTGGCAGGATGCTAAAAGCCGTTTTCAGGAGATAGCACAGGAAAAAGAGAACACTACTCCTCAATATAAAACTGTTCAGGAAATAGGACCAGACCATGCCAAGAATTTCGTAGTAGGAGTGTATCTTAATGAGGAGGAAGTAGGAAAAGGCGAAGGAAAATCTAAGCAAGAGGCAGAACAAGCCGCTGCTCAAAACGCGTTAGAGGTAAAACAATGGAATTAAATCATGTACTTAAAATCTTTAGAACTCTCTGGCTTCAAATCCTTTGCGAAAAAGGGTGTTTTTGATTTTACGTCTGACATTTCCGGAATCGTGGGCCCCAACGGCTCTGGTAAGTCAAATGTTGCCGAGGCTTTTCGTTTTGCTTTAGGTGAGCAGTCTATTAAGTCTTTGAGAGGAAAAAAGGGGGAAGATCTTATTTTCAATGGCTCAAAGGAAGTCGCCAGGGCAAACAGAGCCTCTGTTAAAGTCACTTTTGATAATACGAAAAGATTTTTGGATATTGATTTTGACGAAGTTGTCGTCGAGCGTTCTGTTCATCGCGACGGCATCAACCAGTATTTTATAAACGGCTCACAAGTCCGCCTTCGTGATATTGCAGAACTTCTGGCAAGCGCAAACATCGGCTCATCGGGGCATCATATTATTTCTCAAGGCGAGGCAGACAGAATTCTGAATGCAAATATAAAAGAGCGGAAAGAAATGATAGAAGACGCATTGGGGCTTAAAGTGTTTCAATACAAAAAGCAGGAAAGTGCGAGGAAGCTTGAGAAGACTGAAGAAAATATCGCCCAAGTTGAATCTTTGAGGAAAGAGATAGCTCCTCACATCAGATTTCTCAAAAGACAAGTTGAAAAAGTAGAGAAGTCGATAGCTATGCGAGAAGAGCTCAAAGGTCTCTCTTTAGAATATTTAAAAAGAGAATCTGAATATATAGCTTTTAATAATAAAAAAATAACAGAAGACAAAAAGGCCCCGCAGGAAGAGCTTGATGTTCTTGAAAGCAAGCTTCAAAAAGCGAAAGAAATTTTGTCAAAGTCAAAAGAAGCCGATGAGAAAAGTGAAGAGTTGATCGCGATTGAGAAAGGCTTGGCCAGTATTCGCGAAGAGAAAGACGCTCTAATGCGCAAGCTCGGTCGCATTGAAGGGCAGATCGCAGGAGAAGAAAGAAGAATTGAAAAAGAAAAAGAAGAGCAAAAAGTACTTGAAAACCGTACGGTAAGTTACAGCGAACTTGATAAAGTTGCCCGGCAGGTGTATTCACAAATTGATGATGCAGAAGGAAAGAACGATCCGAAAGAGGTAAGGAATATTCTTCGCACTGTTGGATCAATCATAAGAGACTTTATATCGACAACTTTCTCAAGAGAGAAGAATGCAGAAATAGATTATAGCGAGCTTGAAAAAATGAAGTCTGAAAAGACAGAGTTTGATGAAAAGCTTGTCAGTGTATCTTCAGATGAAACTTCATATAATAAAAAATATCAAGCTCTGAAAAAGCAGATCGAGACAGAGAAAGATGACGAGAGGGTTGCTGAAAGAGAAGTTTTCACTATTATGTCGCGCCAGAGTGAGCTTCGGGCAGCTTTAGAGAAAATTGAAAGCAAAGAAAGAGAGATCTCTCATGCAAAAGATGACTTTGAAAGAGAGCTTCAGGAAGTTGCTATGCTTGTAGGAAGGGCAGTTCTTGATTATGAGAATCACGATCTTGGTGGGAGTAAAGAAGAGATTGCAAATGAAGAGAGAAGTAAACAGGAAGAAAAGAGACGAAAAATAGAGAAAATAAAAATTCGGCTTGAAGAATTTGGCGGCGGTTCAGGTGAGGAAACAATGAAAGAGTATAAAGAGGCTACACAGCGAGATGAATTCTTAGAAAGAGAAATTAGAGACTTAGAGAAATCTGCAGAAGCTCTTAAAGATTTGATAAAAGATTTGGAGGAAAAATTAAGTACTCAGTTTAAAAGCGGGATAGAGAAAATAAATAAAGAATTTCAAAACTTCTTTTCGCTTATGTTCGGCGGTGGGGAAGCGAGTCTGTCTGTGATAAAAGAAAAGAAGAGAAAGAAGCAAGACACAGATATTTCTGATATAGAAGGAGAGCTTGAGATGGAAGAGGAAGGAGAAGAAGGGATAGACATCGCTGTAAGCTTGCCTCACAAGAGGATCAAGGGGCTTGTAATGCTCTCAGGAGGAGAGCGGGCACTGACTTCTATTGCGCTTTTGTTTGCGATGTCACAGGTAAACCCTCCGCCGTTTCTCGTGCTTGATGAGACGGACGCTGCGCTTGATGAGGCGAACTCAAAGCGCTATGGTGACATGATAGAATCTCTCTCTAAGTTCTCACAGCTTATTTTGATAACTCATAATAGGGAGACTATGAGCAGAGCTGGCATACTCTATGGAGTTACAATGGGGGCAGATGGCATCTCCAAACTACTGTCTGTGAAGTTTGAAGAGGCAGTAGAGGTAGCGAAATAATTGACAGTAGTTGATGAATTTGATATTAATTAGAGAGTTTAATTAATAAAGTTCCTTTTGACAATTATAGAGAGGAGAGGTCACTTTGGAATCAACAAAAAAATCAATTAAAATATGTCCTAAGTGCCGTAAACGAATTATACCAGCTAGACACATGAATTGGAGAGAAGTAGGAAAAGATTTTATTGAAAAGCAAATTGAACCATTTTTAAAAGGTATACCTAGTGAAGAGAAAATGGAAGGATATTCTTTTGAAGAAGAAGTATGTACAGAATGCGTACAACAGGGGTCAGTTTAGCCCCTGTTTTTTTGTGTATTTTTAAGCTAATATATATAAATGGAAAATCTAAAAAAAGGACACTTACATCCTATAACACAGATGATAAACGAGATAAACTCTATCTTTTTTGATATGGGGTTTGAAGTCGCAGATGGTCCTGAAATGGACAGCGAATACTATAATTTCGATGCTTTAAATATCCCGGAAAATCACCCAGCACGCGATATGCAGGATACTTTTTGGGTAAAAGGTAAAGAGAAAACAGTGATGCGTACCCATACCTCTAATGCGCAGATTCGCTACATGGAGAATAATAAACTGCCTATACGGATTATTGTTCCAGGTAAGGTGTTTAGAAATGAAGCAACAGATGCGACTCATGAAGCGCAGTTTTATCAGTTTGAAGGATTGATGATTGATGAAACTACATCTCTCGGGACTCTAAAAGGAGTTCTAAAAACTTTTCTTGAGAAATTCTTTAACAGAGATATAGAAATACGATTCAGGCCGAGCTATTTTCCGTTTGTGGAGCCGGGGATTGAAGTGGATATGTCATGCTTCAAATGCGAAGGTAAAGGATGCTCAATATGCAAGAACACCGGCTGGATAGAAGTACTCGGAGCAGGCATGGTTCATCCGAATGTACTAAAAGCCGGAGGGATAGATTCAGAAAAATATCAGGGCTTTGCGTTTGGTGTAGGGATAGACAGGCTCGGTATGCTCAAGTACGGAATCAACGATGTAAGGTTGTTTTATCAGGGCGACCTAAGATTTGTAAATCAGTTCTAATTATGCAGGCAAGCTATAAAAAATTACAAGAATACTTTGATGAAAAACTACCAGAGCCGGGGAAGCTTGCAGAACTTTTGACATTTCACTCTTACGAAGTTGAAAACATTGCAGAAAAAGATGGGGATTATATTTTTGATATTGATGTGCTTCCTAATAGGCAAGGGGATTCATCAGATGAAGCAGGCGTTGCTCGCGAAATCTCTGCAATTCTAGATATCTCACTTGGAAGCAAGGCACCCAAGTTGGGAGAGAGTGGTTTAAAAATAAGTGTTTCAGCGCATGAAATAAACAAGCTTCTTGGGTCTCAAATACCTTCTAAAGAGATTGGGAATATATTTGAACGATTAGGATTTAGGTTTGACCTAAATGGAGATGAATTCAATGTGGCGATTCCGTCTGAACGTGCAGATATAAAAGTAAAGGCGGAACTGATAGAAGAAGTCGGGAGAATTTATGGATATGAAAATATTGAAGCGGTGTTGCCGGATAAACCAGAGAAAGCGCCGAGAATAAATAAAAAGTTTTATTACATAAATAAAATTAAACAGTTTTTGATAAAAGAGGGATTCTCTGAAGTTTATACATACACTTTTAGAGACAGTGGGGAAGTGGAAATGATAAAACCGTTTGCAGCTGACAAAAACTTTTTGCGGACAGACTTAAGAGGGGGACTTGAGAAAGCGCTTTATCAGAATATTAAAAATTTACCACTTCTTGATTGTGATGAGATAAAGATATTTGAGATCGGCAATGTGTTTACTAAAAACGAAGAGCACACATCTTTAGGAGTAGTCGGTTCAATAGATCTTATAAATAAATTATCAGAATTTCTTGGTGTTGAGATTAGTGAAAAACCAAAAGAAGGTATTTTTGAAGCAGATCTAGATGAAATTATTAATAAACTTCCTGAGCCTGCTGATAAGTATGAGAAGTTTGAAAAGAAAGAAAATGTTGTGTTCAGTTCAATTTCTCAATATCCGTTTGTACTTCGAGATATTGCAGTCTGGGTGCCGAGTGATGTGAAGAGCGACGAAGTATTAAATATAATTAAAAAAGAGGGAACAGAGCTTTTAGTAAACACAAAACTATTTGATGAATTCAAAAAAGACGATAAAGTCTCATTTGCTTTTAATTTAGTATTCCAATCACAAGAAAAAACACTCTCCGATGAGGAGATAAATAAGGTCATGGATAGTGTCACAAAAGCTCTTGAAAAGCAGGATAATTGGCAGGTCAGATAATATCCACAAAAACATAAAAATCCCTTGAATTTTAAGGGATTTTTTGCTATAATTGCAGTATCAAAAGGGTATAAAATCCCTTCATTTTATGGCTAAAAAAGAGGCTAAAAAAGAAGCAAAACCGTCAGCAAAATGGCATCACTATAGTGCTCAGGATATTACTGTTCTGGAGGGCCTGGAGCCCGTCAGAAAGCGTCCTGGGATGTATATTGGTACAACTGGCGTAGAAGGCCTTCACCACCTAATTTGGGAGGTTTTTGACAATGCACGCGATGAGGCGATGGGCGGATTTGCGGATAATGTAGAAGTTGCTCTTTTGCCTGATAATCGTATTCGCGTGGTAGATAACGGCCGAGGTATTCCAGTTGATAAGCATAAGCAGACAAAAGTTTCCGCGCTTGAAACTATTATGACAACACTTCATGCCGGTGGTAAATTCGGAGGTGAAGGATACAAAGTTTCCGGCGGACTTCACGGAGTTGGTGTGTCTGTTGTAAATGCACTTTCAATTTATGCAAAAGCAGAAGTTCATCGTGACGGAGGCATCTACGTTCAGGAATATAAGCAGGGAAAGAAAAAAGCAAGTGTTAAAAAAGCAGGCACATCAAAACAAACAGGAACCGTCATAACTTTTGAAGCAGACCCGGAAGTCTTTAAAGAAATCAAATATGATTGGAATAAAATAACTTCACATCTTCGTCAGCAGGCATACTTGGTAAAGGGTATGCGAATCACAGTTATTGATGCGAGAGAGGTAGAAGTAAAAATTGACGAAAGTAAATTCTATATGGCGGAGCAGCTGCAGGATGTTCCGACAATGTCATTTTATTTTGAAGGCGGACTCCTTTCACTTGTAAAATTTTACAATCAGCACCAAAAACCGATCCACAAAAATATTTTCTATGTAGAAAAGGAAGTTGACGGCGTAGATGTAGAAGTGTCACTTCAATATGTTGACGACATATCTGCACGGATATCTGCTTTTGCAAACAATACTTACAATGCAGAAGGAGGAATGCATGTTACAGGTTTCAAAACTGCTCTCACTCGAACTATAAACAACTATGCACGCAAAAGTAATCTTATAAAAGGCGCGGAAGACAACTTCACGGGAGACGATGTACTTGAGGGGATTACGGCAGTTGTTTCTATAAAGATGCCGGAGATTCAGTTTGAAGGGCAGACGAAAGGAAAGCTTGGAAGCGTTGAAGCCAGAGGTGCCGTGGATGCTGTATTTACAGAGAGTTTCAGCGCCTTTTTGGAAGAACACCCAGATGATGCTAAAGCAATGGTAGGAAAAGTTACTCTTGCACTTAAAGCAAGAAAGGCCGCAAAAGCCGCCAAAGACAGCGTGCTAAGAAAAGGTGCGCTTGAAGGTATGACACTTCCTGGCAAACTTGCTGACTGCCAGAGCAGAGACGCAAGTGAATCTGAGATATTTATAGTAGAGGGAGACTCTGCTGGCGGTTCAAGTAAACAGGGGAGAGACAGGCGTACCCAAGCCATACTTCCGCTTCGCGGGAAGATCTTGAACGTTGAGCGTGCACGCTTAGACAGGATGCTTGCATCAGCGGAGATCAAGGCGCTCGTGGTTGCACTTGGAACTGCGATCGGGGACGTGTTTGATATTTCAAAGATTCGCTATCATAAGACAATCATCGCAACTGATGCTGACGTTGATGGTGCGCACATCAGAACGCTTCTTCTTACACTTTTCTACAGGCACTTTAAGCCGGTGATAGAAGCAGGATACCTATACATTGCGCAGCCGCCTCTTTATAAAATAAAAAAAGGAAAAGAAGTTCTCTATGCATATACAGAAGATGAAAAAATAAAAATACTCGGCAAAGATGCCGGTTC
>JBHHYD010000002.1:0-21726 GCA_046757385.1 Minisyncoccia bacterium
TAAGTAATAAAACCAAATGAATATGAAAATATTATCTTGGAATGTAAACGGCCTGCGGGCTGTGCATAAAAAGGACTCTTGGAGTGACTTCTTGGCAGAAGATCCTGATATTTTCTGTCTGCAAGAGACCAAAGCACATCCTGACCAACTGTCTGAAGATTTACGTAATATAAACGGATATTTTTCTTACTTTGCACACTCTGAAATAAAAAAGGGTTACTCTGGTGTTGCTGTTTATACAAAAACTAAACCTAAGAAAGTAGATACCGGTATGAGAATAAAAAAGTTTAACCAAGAAGGACGGCTTCTGGCTTTATACTTCAAAAACTTTGTACTCCTAAATGTATATTTCCCCAATGGCGGACAAGGGCCGGAGAGATTAAAATATAAACTTGATTTTTATGATGCATTTTTAAATCATATTGAGAAATTAAAAAAGGACGGGCACAAAATTATTTTCTGCGGCGATATAAACACAGCCCACGAAGAGATTGACCTTGCGCGCCCAAAAGAAAACGAAGAAAACACCGGTTTTCTTCCAGAGGAGCGCGCGTGGATAGATGAAGTAGTCCGCCACGGATACATAGACACATTTAGATATTTAAATCCAAACAAAAAAGATTCGTATAGCTATTGGGATGTAAAAACCAGAGCGCGAGACCGCAACGTCGGCTGGCGACTGGATTATTTCTTTATAAGTTCAAGTCTGCAAAATAATCTACAAAAAGCTTTTATTTTGAGTAATATATTAGGCTCTGACCATGCGCCAGCAGGTATAGAAATGTCTTTTTAAGTTATCCACAGAGATGTCCTTTACATGTCCTTTAGAGGTGTTATTCTTAAATTAGACCTATTTGTTCTTTATACAATTAGGTAATTTGGGATTAACAGTATGTCTGTAGATATTTTTATCTGCATTTAAATTAAATTTTTGTAAAAAGAGATATTTAGTACACGCATACAACTTTTAATCTTAAATTCATTTTTTACGGCTTCTCGTCCCCCTCGACTACCCTCTAAAATCGCCCTTGCAACCTATTTTACTCCACATTAGATTGCATTGGCGGTTTTTTTATTTCACGTAATGCTTTCCTCTAACTTTTTCAATTTCTTTATCTTCTGCTTCACCTTTCTTTAATTTCCCTTTTTCACCAAGTTTTTTGAGTTCATTTTCGCTTAGTTTTATAAGCTCTTTGGCCTTCCCCTCCAAATATTCAGCAGTATTAAGCTTTGGGTCATCTAACACCTCCTCCAAAAGAGCGTGTAATATAAAGCCTATTTTAGGCCCAGGTGTTTCATGAGTAACATCCATAATCCTTTTACCGTCTATCTTGAGCATTGTTACAGAAACAGGGGACCTCAAAGCCTCTTCAACCATTGATTTGTATTTGCGCAAGCGGTAAGGGTGCGCTTTTGGTCTTCCTGTGCCTATTCTATCGCTAACACGCAGGTCCATAAGGTCCCAGATGTTCTCCTCCCCCACGTTTCTTACCATTCTGCGGACTGCAGAGAGTGTTATCAGGTCAGTGTCAGAGAAAAACAAGTGCCATCGGACTAACTTCGTTATTTTATCTATTTGTTTGTTTGAAAATTTCAAATTAGTCAGGATTTTCTTCGCCATCCTGCCCCCAACTACATCATGCCCATGAAACGTCCAGTCTTTCTTCTCGTCAGACCATCTGGCTGTTGCGGGTTTCCCTATATCATGAAGAAGTGCCGCCAAACGTATCTCAAGCGACCACCCTTTTCCAGCTGAATGCTGTACTGATCTTAAAGAGTGCTCCCAAACTGTGTAGGAATGAGCCTGATTCTGTTTCACGTCTAACCCTTCCTCAAGTTCTGGCACAACAAACCGTAAAACCCCCAATTCATGGGCTAATTCAAGGCCTTCTTTAGGGTTATCTGACATAATTATCCTTATAAATTCGTCTCTAATTCGCTCTTTTGCTATCTTTTCAAGCTCTTTTGCGTCGTTTTTTATAGCTTTTTTGGTCTTTTCTTCTATTTTGAAGCCTAATTCTGCTGAAATCCTTATAGCACGCAGTACTCTTAGTGCATCTTCGCTAAATCTTACATCTGGATCCCCAACTGCGCGTATAACCTTCTTCTCTATATCCTCTTGTCCTTTATAGCTATCAATAATATGTCCTTTAGAAACATTGTACGCTATGGCGTTAATAGTAAAGTCACGCCTGTGCAGATCGTGCTCTAAAGAATCACTAAATTCCACAGAGTCCGGCCTTCTAGAGTCTGAATATTCTGATTCTAGGCGGTATGGAGTCACTTCAACTACTTTTAGTGTCTCGTCTTCTGTCTCTTCATTCACAACTCCTACTGTTCCGTAATCATTGTTGTAAAATGTGTTCTCAAAGAGCTTTTCTATCTCTTCTGGCTTCGCGTTTGTTGTCACATCCCAGTCTTTAGGGGTTTTGTTTATAAGCAGGTCTCTGACACAGCCACCGACAATGAAAGCCTGAAAACCATCATTTTCTAACGCTTCGGTTACTTGTGAAACCTCTTTTGGGATGTTGAATTTATCAATTTTTGACATTTGATTATAATTTATTTTGAAACTGCGCGCCCGCCAGGATTCGAACCCAGAATAACTGATCCGAAGTCAGTCGTGATATCCATTTCACCACGGGCGCATATTAACATATTATATAGTATTTAATTGTAAAAACATAGAGTTTGAAATAAAACAATAAAGATATATAATGAATATATTGCGGGTATAGTTTAGTGGTAGAACACGTCCTTGCCAAGGATGAAACGAGAGTTCGATTCTCTCTATCCGCACAAAACTGGGGATAAAACTGTGTATATGTGTATAAAAGACATTTTTATAATAGAACGTCCTTTAAAAATATAGCTTAACTTAGTAATCTTTAATAAAAATAAGATTTCACGTGAAACATTTATGGATAAGTCTAAATCTAAAACAGACAAGCAAAAAGTGGGTGAGGTTGGTGAAAATGTGGCTTGTAGGTTTCTTGTGAAACAAGGATTTGAAGTTATTGAGCGAAATTATTGGAAAAAGTGGGGTGAAATAGATGTTATAGTTAAGAAAGACAGTATTTTACACTTCATAGAAGTAAAAACAGTTTCTTGTGAAAACCTGGACAGTGTTACTCATGAAACAGATGCTTATAAGCCAGAAGATAACGTGCATCCTTGGAAATTAAAGCGTTTATCTAGGACTATACAGACATATTTACTTGAAAAGGTGAGCGATGACCCAGATTGGCAGTTTGATATAATTGCGATTTATCTTGATATGAAAAGCAAAAAAGCAAAGATTAGCTTTTTAGAAGATATAGTTATATAAAATGTCCTTTAGAATTCGGGGAGCCGGGAATCGAACCCGGACCGCTCGGTCCCAAACCGAGTACACTACCACTATGCTACACCCCGATTGATTTACTATACAATAAAAAACCCTAGAAACCAAAAGTTTCTAGGGGTGTAACAACTACATTAGCTCGCCACAAGCCGTTAAATTAGTTAATATTTTACTTCTATACTGCGCCTGGATTAGGCATTAACTTCTGTGCCTGCCGCTGCTTCTTTAGCAGAATCGTCTTTATCCGTCACAGATGCGTCATCAGTTGAATCGTCACTCTTTTTTAAAGAAGCTGTTTCCAGACTCTTATTAAGGAACGCTGTTAGAGTATCGGGAATAAGTTTACCGGCCGCTATCACGTTCTCTTTACCGGCAAAACTGCCTATAACATTAGCAAGAGCCTCTGCTATAGGACTCTCTGAGCCCGAACTCGTTATAACAACCGGTATTTTACTACATAGAGAGTCTTGCACCAAGGAAGACAGATCGTTCCAGTAACCTAAAGCATGTATAACACCCTCTTCAACTTCCAGAGAACTGACATTGATAAATGTGACGTCAATATCAGACATCTCTGCAATTCTGTCCCTTCCGTCTTTGGTTTTTTCGGCAAAGATAACAGACGTGTCGTCTTTAAATCCGGCCTTAATTTCTGCTGCTAAATCTTCACTATGACTTCCTACAAATAATACGTTTTTCATCCAACAACTCCCTTCATTTTTCAAAAATTCAGAAATGTGGCTGTGTGGCTAGCTGTATGTAGCTTATAAAGAACAACAAGGCTCCATCATAACATACCTGAAAACACTGTCAAATTTCTCATTTATCCACACAAAATAGGTATTTGCAAAATAACGCAATGTATTGTAGAATGTGTCAATGACCAAAATGAATCAGATTATATCAAATATCAATCTAAGCGCCGAATACTTCGGCAATCCTTTGTTTGACTATGGGAAGGCCTTAGGGCTCTTTATAATCCTCCTTATCGTCTTCAAATTGATCCAGTACATCATCTTGAGGCGGCTAGGGAAGCTCGCAGAGAAGACTAAGACTGACATTGACGACACTCTTATCTCAATCGTAAAAAGCTTGAAGCCGTCGTTTTATTGGTTTGTTGCTTTTTACTTTGCAGTAAAGTTTCTAGTGCTTGGCGCACTCACAGCAAAAGTTATAAACGGCATTCTCGTCGTGTGGATTGTGTATCAGGCTATAAAAGCAATCCAGATTCTCATTAACTATGTACTTAGTAAAAAATTCATAAAAGAAGGTGATAAAAATTCAAAAGCGGCCATCGTCTATGTGAATATGATCGCAAAGTTCTTGCTTTGGGCGATTGGACTTCTTCTAATATTTTCAAACTTAGGTATTGATGTCACCTCGCTCATCGCAGGACTTGGTATAGGAGGCATCGCTATTGCGTTTGCAATACAAAATATTCTTTCTGACCTGTTCAGCTCGTTTGCAATCTACTTTGATAAGCCGTTTTCAGTGGGGGACTTCATAATCGCAGGCAGTCATATGGGTACAGTTGAGAAGATCGGTATCAAGACAACCCGCATAAGAGCGCTTCAAGGAGAAGAGATTGTGATCTCAAACAACGAGCTCACCGGCGCGCGGATCCAAAACTTCAAGAAGATGCAGAAGAGGAGAATCGTTTCTTCTTTTGGGATTCTTTACGAAACTCCGGTTGAGAAAGTAAAAAAGATAAAAGAAATAGTAAAAAATATTTTTGACACACTAGAGAGTGCTGACTTGGACAGGATTCATTTTAAAGAGCTCGGCGACTTCTCACTTAACTTTGAAATCGTTTACCATATAACAACAGGGGACTACAACGAGTACATGAATGTACGCGAGAAATTCAACCTAGCACTCATGGAAGCGTTTGAAAAAGAAAAAATAGAGTTCGCGTATCCTACACAAAAGCTTTTCTTAACAAAATAACCTATAAATATTATTTATCCAGCTCATCCTCTAAAAACTGTGTGAGCTGTGGCGCGATGTTTTCGTTGAAGGCTGCCGCTTCTGCGACTATATCGCCTGAGAGGAGTGTCTGCAGGTCAAAGCCGGTGTCCTTCATAAAGCTTCTGTTTATGTGGGAGATGGTGATGGCGCGAAGATCGCGGTCCTCCGTACTCTCGGCAGTAGAGCTTGTAACGATAATTCCTAACATTTTAAGTTCATCACTCACCACAGCTCCTCCTGAAGAGCCCTGTTGGGCGACAACGCTTCCACCGATTGAGAAAAGATCAAGAGTTCCGCTTCCAAAAGTAAACAGCTCCATGACTTCAGTTACAGCAGAGCTTACATATAAATCTTTCTGTATTGATATACCGCCCAAGAACCCGGCAGGGTATGCAGCGAGTAAAACACTGTCACCAACTTCAATATTACCGCTATTGTACTCGGGAGGGATAAAAGAAAATGTTTCCGGAAGAGTTTTTTGAGTATTCACATGTTCAGTAATGAGAAGCAGTGCATAATCATTCTCACCTGTGCCTTTGGGAGAGGACTGCGTTATCCCGTCTGCGTTTTCTTCAATCCACGACGGCGAGATGAAGATAGGAGTCGCTTTGTATTTCGGCTTTGCAGGGCTTTCGGTGCGGATCTTACAGTCAACAAAGTCCTCTACAAGATAATCCTTCAATAGAAAGTACTGCGCAACGTGCGCATTTGTAAGAATTACGCCCCTTTTGTCTATTATAACCCCGCTTCCTGTGATCGGCTTGAAGGACCCTCCGCTTTTTGTTGTGCAAAAAATATTAACAAGTGCTTCTCTTGCTTTTGTATTTATTTCAGAGAATGAAATTTTAGGAGCTTCTTCTTCAACAGTTGGTTGTTCTACAACAACTTCTTCTGGAGTTTCCACAACAATTTCCTCTGACATCTCTGCAACCATTTCTTCTGCCTGCGCAGGCAGGTCTTCCGGTGCTGGCGGAAGCTCTTCTTCAATCTTAATAATTTCTTCTACTTCAGGTTCAGAAGAGTCTTCTTCACTAACGATAGGTATGGGCTCATCAAATACTTCAGGTGCTGCAACATCTTGTGCGGGGAACATTGACGCCACGAATAAAACAGCGGCGCCTATAAGTATTAGCGAAATAAAGGCTTTCATTCTCACATTATAGCACTATTGAGCCCTAAATTGACAACATTTGGGATGTATTGTGTGGTATTGACAAATCTTTACATTCGTGTATACTATAGGTAATAAAGACTTGGGTTTAACCCGAGTTTTTGTTTGATTACAAGCAAGCTACAATCTGCTTCTTATGGAGCAAATTCAAGGCTTTAAATAAATAAAAACATCATGGAAGAGAACATGAATGCAAATGTTGAAGGAGAAGCTCCAGAAGCAACTCCTGAAGCAGCTCCTGAGGCAGCTCCAGAAGCTCCAGAAGCTCCAGCTACTGACGAAGCAGCTGAGTAATTAAAACAAACCCCCGCGCCTATGGCGCGGGGGTTTGTTTTTTGTTAGTATTCAATCTATTGCGGGATTAGTTAAATGGTATAATATCAGTTTTCCAAACTGAGGTTGAGGGTTCGATTCCCTCATCCCGCACAACCACCAAAAAACCCACACAGCCGTGTGGGTTTTTTGGTTTCCTCTAGAGAAAAATTTTATTTAACTGCGTCCTTAAGAGCTTTTGCTGCTCGGAACTTAGGAATTCTCATTGCCTGAATCTGAATGCTCTCACCTGTGCGAGGGTTTCGCCCCTGGCGAGCTGCGCGCATTTTTGTTGAGAAGATTCCAAGTCCTGCGATTGAAACTTCATCGCCACCTTTAAGTCCGTCAATTATAGAGTCAACAACAAGGTCAACTGCTCTTTCTGCTTGTGCTTTTGTGCCACCAAGCATTTCATGAACTTTATCTGCGATAGATGCTTTATTCATAATTTGTTTATGTCGTTAGTTTACTAAACCTCGACCTTAATTGCTTATCCGATTATTATATAGTAAGCCATATATTACGCAATACCCCTGTGGAAAACTAAAAATGTGGATATTATCGCGCGTATTCTATAGCTCGTGCCTCCCTTATTACGTTTACCTTTATCTCTCCTGGATATTTGAGCTCGTCTTCTATCTGAAGCGCTATGTCTCTTGCCATATTTTTGGCTTCAATGTCGGTTATCTTCTCTGGAGTAACAAACACTCTTATCTCTCTTCCTGCAGCTATAGCGTATGACTTCTCTACACCATCGTGTGCGTTTGCTATTCCCTCAAGTTCTTCTAGTCGCTTCAAGTAGTTCTCCGCAGAATCCCTTCTAGCGCCGGGTCTTGACCCTGAGATGCTGTCTGCGACCTGCACGATGATTGATTCGATTGTTTCATAAGGATACTCCTCGTGGTGCGCCTGCATCGCCTTTATAATATCCTCACTTGCTCCGAACTTCTGAAGTATCCTTCTCCCTATTTCCACATGCGTACCCTGCACTTCGTGATCAACGGCTTTGCCGATGTCATGAAGGAGCGCTCCTGCTTTTGCAACTACAACATCAGCCCCAAGTTCTTGCGCAAGCACACCTGCGATGTGTGACATCTCTATAGAATGTTGCAGAACGTTCTGCCCGTAACTTGTTCTAAAGAAAAGCCTCCCTAAGATAGAGGTCACTCTCGGGTCAAGGTTAAACACACCGCATTCATAAACAGCCTGTTCTCCCTTTTCTTTTATAATCTTATTAACTTCTTCTTTTGCTTTCTCTACAACCTCTTCGATCTTCACAGGCTGTATCCTTCCATCAATTATGAGCGTTTCAAGTGCAACACGCGCAACCTGCCTCCTAACTGGATCAAAGGAAGAGAGGGTAATAGCCCCCGGCGTGTCGTCGATGATCACATCAACGCCCGTTGCCTTCTCAAAGGCCTTAATGTTTCTTCCTTCTTTACCGATTATTTTTCCCTTTATCTCATCTGACGGCAGAGTAATGTTTGTTGACATCACATCAGAGGGAACAGCGTTGCCAAAGCGCTGGATAGCCGCTCCGAGTATCTCTCTTGCCCTTTGCTCAAGCTTCTCTTGGCCTCCAACCTCAAGCTTTCGCATCCTTGCAAGGACGTCCTCTTCATACTGTTTCTCGGCAAGCCTCATAAGCTCTCCTTTTGCTTGTTCTCTTGTAAGCCTAGACACCCTCTCAAGCTCGACTTGTTTTTTGGCGCCGAGTTCGTCTACTTTCTCTTTAAGAGTTTTTATTTCTTCTATCTTTTTCTTTATATCTTCTTCTTCTTTATCAAGGTCAAGCTGTCTCTTGTCCAGAAACTCTTCTTTTTTGATAAATCTGTCTTCGTTCTTTTTTATTTGGTTTTCTTTTTCTTTGATTTCTACTTCGATCTCGCGCACAGTCTCTTTTGCTTTTTTCTCGGCGTTTGAGGTGATGCGTTTGGCTTCTTCTTTGGCCTCAAGCATCTTTTGCTTGATCTCAAGCTCCATTGAGCCTCGTTTCCCTAAAGAAACAATCCACCGCAAGAAGTATCCGAACCCGCCGCCCACCACAGCTGCGATTGCAAGTAGTACAAATACTATTGTTAATGACATATAAGCGGAAAATCCGCTCCAAAGCGTTTAAGACAACCTAAGTTGTTGTATTTTTAGTTTTTCCAAATAAAGTTAGTTCTTCAAAACCCTTCATAAAGTAATTAAATGCTAAAAAGCGAAATTTCAAAATTAAATTTAAATAAATGTGTGTATGTAACACTACCACATTATGAAGAAACATGCAAATTACGCCTTGCTTTTGTAGACCTCATCGACAAGTCCGTACTTCTTTGCCTCCTCTGCGCTCATGAAGAAGTCTCTTTCTACATCTTTTTCAATATCTTTTACTTGCTTACCTGTGTTTTTGGCAAGGATTTTGTTTAACTTGTCGCGAAGACCCAAAATGTGCCTTGCAGTGATTTCAATATCAGTCGCCTGACCTTGCGCACCGCCCCACGGCTGATGGATCATCACCTCTGCGTTTGGAAGTGCAAACCTTTTACCTTTCTTACCGGCTGAAAGCAGTATCGCACCACCTGATGCCGCAACTCCCACACAAACCGTAGAAACATCTGCCTTGATGTGGTTTATAGTGTCCAGCATCGCAAGTGTCGCTGTCACAGAGCCCCCAGGGGAGTTAATGTAGAGCGAGATGTCCTTCTTTGGATCTTCTGACTCAAGGAAAAGTAGCTGGGCTATTATGATATTGGCAGTATGGTCATCAATAGGCCCGCCAAGGAATATAATCCTCTCTTTAAGTAGGCGAGAGTAGATGTCAAAAGCTCTTTCCCCGAACTGTGATTTTTCTATAACTGTTGGTATAAGCATGGTTTAAGTATTAGTATTAGTATAGATATGAGTATGACATATATTTAAAATATTGCAAGCCTTTGCGGTAATGTGTGGAAATTTATTAGATATTTGTAGACAATTGTCAAAAATGCTACAATAATAACATTATGTCAAATAGAGAATTTACAATAGTATATAAAAAGCGGAAAGATAAATATATTGCGTGGATAGAAGAAATCCCAGGTGTTAATACACAAGGAAAAACTCTCAAAGAAATAAAAGAAAACCTTAAAGAAGCATTACAGCTTGTTTTGAGTGCAAATAAGTTGATTTCTATGAAAAATCTAAAATCTGGATTTAAGAAAGAAAGTATACAAATCCCAGTATAAATACGATATGAAACGCAGGAAACTCATTAGTTATCTAAATGATAACAATTGCGTTCTTTATCGGGAAGGTAAAAAACATTCTCTGTATCACAACATAGACAGTAATAAAATATCAACTGTCCCGCGACATAGTGAGATAGATGACCTTCTTGCAAATAAAATATGCGGTGATTTGGGGATACCTAAAATAAAATCCCGATAGATTAAACCTAAATTAACTTGGCTTTTTTGAGGAGGTCAAGTATTTCTGCTTTGAATTCAGCGAACTCAAGCGCTCCGGCGCCTTTTTTTGCAAAAAAGGCGCCTACGTACCCAGGTTTTGCCCCAGATTGCCTAGCAATAGAGCGCCCACGGCGCTTAAAAAGGTTTCTTTTTACTGCCTTTTTTATAACTTTCCCAGAAACAACGAAGTAAAAACTGCTCTTCTCAGATCGAGCTACAGAAAGCACTTTAAGAGAGACATGGGGGGAGTGATAGGACTTTCCCTTCTTCAAAACCTCATTGAAAAGCTGTTTTATATTGGTTTTAGACATTTTCGCTCCCCAAGGACTCACCTCGCTACGCGAGGAAAGACCTTTTCCCGCTCAAATTAAACTGTAGTAAGCTTGACTCGCCCCTTGGTTCTTCTTCTTTTTACGGTCTTTCTGCCTCCAGCACTTTTTTTACGCACTAAAAATCCATGCGCTTTTGCTCTTTTTCTTTTTTTAGGTTGATATGTTTTTGACATAATTATTCACAGGTTGTTAACACTTTATTAACATATATCAGCTCTTTGCGCAAGTTTGTTTTTTTTCTGATACATATATAATGTATCTAAATAATCAACTAGTAAGATGAGTGAAACCATAAACGAAAATGTAATAGACGAAATAAATGTTAAAGAATTATGGGAGAACACACTTGTCGATATAGAGCTAAACATCTCCAAAGCAAACTTCAGCACGTGGTTTAAAGACACTCACATCATAAAAGTGGAGGACGGTATTGCATTCCTTAGCGTCCAGAATGAATTTATGAAAGATTGGCTTTGTAATAAGTATCACAAACTCATCTTAAAGATCTTGAGAGACTTCGTAGGGAATATTCGCGGTGTTGAATACGTTATCAAGAAAGATATGAAGAAAGAAACAGCAGTTGAAGCCGAACAAAAACAAAACGTAAATAAAGAACTTCCGCTTACAGATTTCTATATTAACAAAGACGACAACTTAAACCCGCGTTACACTTTTGAAAACTTTGTAGTTGGACCGTTCAACGAGCTCGCGCACGCCGCCGCGCAAGCTGTAGTAGGGAAGCCTGGAATAGTTTACAACCCGCTTTTCATCTACGGAGGAACTGGTCATGGTAAGACTCACCTTATACAATCTATAGGCAACCAACTTAAAAAAAGAAGTGAGGGAACAAAAGTTTATTACACAACTTCAGAGAAATTCGCGACAGATTATATAAACGCAGTTAGAAGTAATAAAGTAAACACGCTGTTTAAAGAAAAGTATAGGAAGTACGACGTACTCATCATTGACGACATACAGTTCCTTTCTAATATGGAGAAGACTCGTGAAGAGCTCTTTCATCTTTTTAACGCCCTTTACGACAACAACAAACAAATCATCTTCTCTTCTGACACTCACCCGAACATGATCCCAAACCTAGAAGACCGTTTAAAATCAAGGTTTTCTGCTGGTATGATAATAGACGTTCCGTCCCCTGACCACGAATCAAGGATGGCGATCATCAAATCAAAATCTCAACAGAACAAATTCATTATAGACAACGAGGTTGTAGACTATCTTGCGCTAACAATTCAAGGAAACATTAGAGAACTAGAAGGAATACTTAATTCAATAATTTGCCAATCACAACTCAAAGGAAAAACTCTTTCACTAAGTGACGTGAAAGCACTCATAAAGAATAATATAAGACCAAAGAAATCAATTTCAGTAAAAGATGTTATAAAGCAAGTCGCAGACTTTTATCAGATAGATGAAAATGTAATTTACAAAAAAACCAGAGTTAAAGAAGTTGTAAAACCAAGACAACTTATAATGTACATTCTCCGAGAAGACTTTCATGTGTCCTATCCGACGATAGGGCAGAAGCTCGGAGGTCGAGACCACACGACTGTGATACATTCGTGTGAGAAAATCAAGAACGATATGAAAGTTGACAGTGCGCTTTCAAAGGAAGTTGATCAGATACGTGCGATGTTGAGTTAGTGTGGATAAAGTTAGAATAAGTTCTGATAAAAATTTATAAAATACTTAATGTTAGTTTTTTGTAAACAATATCAGACTTTAGTACAGAACTTATTAACAACTTATTAGAGATAAAAATTGATTTATATGTAATTAAAATATATATAAATTGAGTTATTAAGCTACTCACATAGTTAGTAGTAGTAATAATAAATTTATATATAAAAAACTATTAAAACTTATTATATGAAAGTAGAATGCACAAAAGAAAATCTTGCAGATAGCATCGCGATCGCCGAGAAGATCAGCGGTCGCAATTTGACCCTACCTGTTTTGAATAATCTACTTCTGGAAGCCAAGGAAGGGAAGTTCATCATTCGATCCACAAACTTAGATCTTGGGGTAGAGATCGAAGTTCAAGCGAAAGTCGTCTCAGAGGGTGTTGTAGCTGTCCCAGGGGGAGTTTTAAATGGACTCGTCTCTACGATTTATAGCAATGATAAAATAATTCTTGAAACTGTCTCTCAGAACTTGAGTGTTTCTACAAAATCAAACAATGCTCTTATAAAATCAGTCCCACATGATGATTTCCCAACCCTTCCTCAAGTTAAGGAAGGTAAATCAGTCAATTTGAAAGCCGTAGAGTTTATAAATGGCTTAAAATCAGTGTGGTATAGCGCTTCAGTCTCAGCTATCAAGCAAGAGCTTTCTAGTGTTTATATTTACAATGACGACGGCAAGCTTGTATTTGTCTCTACAGATTCATTCAGACTCGCCGAGAAGACCATCCCAGCAGATGAAAAAGTGAAGGATTTCGAGCCAATCCTCATCCCACTTTCAAATATTTCAGAGATCATAAGGGTACTTGAGTATGTGGGTGGAGATATTGAGGTGAATATAGGCGATAGCCAGATTTCCTTCGTTTCTGATAAGATTTATCTTACTTCAAGACTTATTAACGGCGCCTTTCCAGACTATAAACAGATTATCCCTAAAAAACAGACCACAGAAGTAGTCGTCCTAAAACAGGACATAGTAAATACTCTCAAAAACACAAACGTTTTCTCTGATAAGTTTAACCAAGTAAGCTTTTCTATCGATCCAGGTGCTAAATCATTAACAATAAGCTCAAGAGATGAAAATGTAGGGGAGGTGACGAGTAATGTAGACTCAGCGATCAAGGGTGAAGAGCTTGATATTAACTTCAATCATAAATATATCTCAGATTCGTTCCAGTCAATCTACTCTGACAGCGTTTCTCTAGAGTTTGCAGGTCTCAGTAAGCCGGTAATCATCCGCGGAGTCGGCGACAACAGCTTTTTCTACCTCGTAATGCCGATGAATAAATAAATTCATCGCGGGAAAAGGTCTTTCCTCGGAAAAGAAGTTCCGAAACTCCTTCTTTTCAGGTCGACCTTAAGGAGGGATAGAATTTATTTGAAACAACAAACACCAAATTTACAAAATACAAACAAATTTCAAAGCCCAAAACTCCTTTAAATAAAGCCAAGACCAAACGGCTAAACTTCAAACAAGTTTAGCCGTTTGAATATACCTACCCGCACGGAGCCTTGGCGCAGGCGGGGCTTAAAAAGCTTATAAATCCCCATTTGAGAAATATGGTATCATAGAAATATGAATACTGAGAATTCAAAACAAATGATTACTGGAAAATCTTTTGAGTATGCCCTCCTAATTCAATTTGAAGAGAAGTTAAAAAATAAAACAAATCTTGAAGTCATTAAAAACTCAGCATTTGAAATTGCAGAAGATTGTTTTAATAAAGTAAGTGATACAGACCAAAGTGAGTATCTACTCTCTGCCAGTTTTGCAGTCAATTTTCTTATGGATATAGAGCCAAGACTGTCAAACGATATTGGGAAAGAAGATATTTTACAGTTAGAAATATTAACAGACCATAGTGGGAAATCAGGAGACGTAAGAGATGTTTTAGCAATACGAGCGGTGCAGAAATGGGAGATTGGCGTATCTGCTAAAAACAACCACGAAGCAGTAAAACACTCTAGACTATCTGCCGGTATTGATTTTGGAGAAAAGTGGTTCGGTATAAATGTATCTGAAGAATATTTCAACACCATAACACCCATTTTTCAAAACTTAAAGAAAATTCGTGAAGAAAGCAGTGCACAAAAAAAATGGAGCGAACTCGGTGATTACCACACATCTATTTATGTACCAATTTTAAATGCGTTTGCTAAAGAATTGAAAAAGCTTTATGAAGAAGCACCTACAAAAGTAGCTAAAAATCTCATTGCTTACTTAGTTGGAAATAAAGATTTTTATAAAGTTATAAAAAGTAAAAATAATATAGAGATACACGCATATAATTTAAATGGAACATTAAACTTACCATTTGAAGATATTGAACCTAAATATAAAATACCTAAAGTTGAATTGCCGACCGAAATATTAGGTATTAATTTTAAAGAAGATAATAAAACTACAATTATAGTAACCCTAAACAATAACTGGGCACTATCTTTTAGAATTCATAATGCTAGTTCTAGAGTTGAGCCGTCATTAAAATTCGATATAAATCTATTAGATTCTCCTAAAAATCTATTTAAAAATACTCTTAATATAATTCACAAATATTAATTATGAAGTTAGTATCATTATTTACAGGCGCAGGCGGATTAGATTTAGGTTTCAAAAAAGCTGGATTTGATATTATTTGGGCAAATGAATTTGATAAAACAATCTGGAATACATTTGAATTAAATTTTCCTCAAACAAAATTAGATAAACGCAATATTATGGAGGTGCCATCAAAAGACATACCACAAGTTGATGGAATTGTAGGCGGACCGCCTTGCCAAAGTTGGAGCGAAGCTGGGGCTGGTCGCGGTATAAACGATAAACGTGGACAATTATTTTATGAATATATTCGTATTCTTAAAGACAAACAACCAAAATTCTTTCTCGCAGAAAATGTTTCAGGGATTCTTCATCCAAAACATTCAAAAGCATTTTCAAGTATACTCAAGGAATTTGAAAATGCAGGGTATGAAGTGTCACATAAGCTTCTAAATGCGCACGATTATGATGTGCCGCAAGATCGCCTGCGTATCATTATTGTCGGATATCATAAGAAATTAAAAAAGAAATTTGAATTTCCAAAAAAATCATTTAAACACCCAGTTTTAAAAGATGTAATTTGGGATTTAAGGCGTGCAAAACCAGCAAAGGATTATAATAAAACAAATGGCAGTGATGGATTATGGGCGCCAAACCATGAATATATGAATGGTGGGTTTTCTACGATTTATATGTCACGCAACCGAGTGAGAAACTGGGACGAGCCATCTTTCACAATTCAAGCAGGCGGTCGTCATGCCCCGATACATCCGCAAGCACCAAAAATGAAATTTATTGAAAAAAATAAGAGAATTTTTATTCCGGGACAGGAAAAGAAATATCGTCGTTTGTCGGTACGTGAATGCGCACGCATTCAAACATTTCCAGATAATTTTATTTTTAAATATGATAACGTTGCAGATGGATACAAAATGATTGGCAATGCTGTGCCTGTTGAATTTGCAAAACATATTGCTAAAAAAATAGCTCAAGATTTACAAGAACCTGTTGTTTCTACTCAAACCCACTCTTATAATTTACAAAAAAGAAATAAAATATTAGTTTAATATATTTTTTATGAATACGATAAAAGACTTTGATAAAATATGTAAAAATTGCGACCATACTATGGCAAAACATTACCATCTCATAAAAGACCCCGATCATGGTAATAACCCTAAAGCACAAGCAGGTGTTTGTAAAAATGAAAAGTGTACGTGCAAAAAATTTGAACCCAAAAAATAACCCCCCAACAAAAGTTTATTCCGCTAAAAGGCGACAACAGCTTTTTCTATCTCGTAATGCCGATGAATAAATAAATAAAACGTTCAAAAAGAAAAATTTCTTTTTGAACGCCTTGAACAACTTACGAAGCTTGTAAAAGAGGCTCTTTCCACACGAGGTCTGGTTCTTTATCCACAGATTGTAAATGAGAGTGATTTTTTTGGTTTTCTTCCCACACCTTCTTAGCGGTTTCTACTACTATGTGTTTTGGTATAAAATTTGTTATACCAAGTTCAACTGACTTAATTTCTTCCTCACCTCCTTCAAATTCTTGTATACCATACTCCAAATACCACATACATCACCCCTTTCTAAAGAACTTGATTTAAATTTACTCAAAGATACCACAGTGCGCTAATTTTGTAAACTAAAATCATTCGATATATCGTATGATTTGCATTTTTTGAGTGGTTCATATATATTGACCAATAGATAATTACAGAATTTTTGGGAGGATACAAAATGAATCGCATGATAAAGAAAGATATTAAAAAGTTGATTAGGGATATTTTCGTTATTTTAATAGGAGTATGTTTGTTTTGGTATAGTTATCATCTTTATTATTCAGGGGGACATGATCTTCCTATGCTTGCCGTGAATATTTTTTGTTCATGTGCTTTCATAACCTTAGGGAATATTTTATTAATTCTAAATGCTATTTGGCTAATTAGAGATATAACAGGTGCAAACAAAGATACATTACGTATATTGAGACATGTATAACAACAGCCAGTTCCGCGCGCGGAACTGGCTTGTTTTATATAATCTCACATCTAATCCCGACCTATATTATGCTATAGCAGATAATAGGTCGTACCAAGCAACCTACACAATGCGTACGCACGGTATAGGTTAGTCATTTTTCATTTGCATTTTTTGAGTGGTTCATATATATTGAGCCATAGAATAAAATTACGGTTTTTTGGGAGGAGACTTGTGGACAAACAAACTGCGGATGAAAAAAAGAAAGTTGTTAAAGTCAGTGAAGTTGTTAAACGTTGTATAACTTGCATGGAAAAGGTGAGCGATAATAATTGGTGTAGCACCTGCAAGGAGTTTGTAAAAGAACGAGACACATATCATTTTTCAGAATAATACAGTAAATAAAGACCCCCAAAATGCTACAGCATTTTGGGGGATTGTTGTTTATATAGTATCCTTTAACTATGTTTAATATCGGCAATTTCTTAGAAAAGTTTAAGAACATCACTCCGCCAGACAAATTCGTCAAAGACGTGCTTATAGGTGTTGTGAAAGATGTAGTAAATATTGAAATTGAAAAAGAAAATATAGATGTAAGAAACGGAACTATTTTTATATCTGCTGATCCTATAATTAAAAACGAAATTTTCTTAAAGAAGAGTGAAATCATGCAAAACCTTACAGGAAGACTTAAACAGTATAAAAAAACAATTAGAGAGATACGTTAAAGACCACCTCTGCTTCACCGCGGTTTTTCACAGCGTCATAGCCGATAATTTTTAATCTGTTTTGCACTTCAAGCACATCCAAATCGCTCGGGGTGAAGGAAAGTGAGAACGGCGCCCTCTTTGATGAGCCGATGAATATGTCATTCACAAATACATCGACTTTAGTGAGAGGGTACTTGCTGGTATTGTTTATGTTAACCGTGATCTTGCTGCTTCTGCTGTACTGCGTAGCAGAAGAAGGACTTTTAATAGTAATTTTAGGCACGAACTCTGGCTTGTGTACATCGTCGATCTCTCTTGGGATGTCTGCAATGCTCGTTGAAGCAAAGCCATTTTCCTCTCGCCACTTATCTACTGAATATTCCCAAAATCTAAACTGCGGATTATTTTCCGGCTTTTCTGGCACTCGTCCATTCGGGTCTTCTTTATCAACCCAATAGAGTATTGAGTGAATGTCAGTGAGCACTTTGGTTTCTTTTGTCTCCTCCGGTGTGAACTGGGTTGCAAGTTTTCCTGAGATAGTATCGACGGTATATTCAACCCCTCCTTGCCACACGCCTTTAAGTATCGGCTTTAGTTTTGACTCATCAATTTCAGCCGGTTTTTTAAATTTCTCATCGGGGATTACCGCAAGAGCCTCCTGCATAAATGCATTCCACATTGGTGCGACTATGAAACCGGCAACCTTTTTCTCCATAGAAGTATTGTCGTTGTTTCCGGCCCATGTACCGACTGCGATGTTCGGTGTGTAGCCGATGATCCACGCGTCGCGGTAATCGTTTGTAGTTCCTGTCTTTACGGCCACATCTCTATCGTTGAAATATAAGAATGAGCGTCTTCCAAAAGCTGGCGCTCTAGCATCCTCGTCATTTAAGATGTCAGATATTGTAAGCGCAATGTTCTCCGGAAGCACCCGCTCGTTCCTTTGACTAAACTCTTCAATAACATTTCCATTGCCGTCTTCAATTTTTAAAATCCCGACAGGTTCATTTCTTACTCCGCTGTTTGCAAAGACTCCATAAGCACTTGTCATATCAAGAAGCGAGACCTCACCGCCTCCAAGCACAAGAGTCAGCCCGTAGCGGTTTATGTCAGTTAAACTTTTGATACCCATATCCTTTGCTGTGCGAAGCGAGTCTTTGAGGCCTGCAAGGTATAGTACTTTAACCGCCGGTACGTTAACAGATTGTGCGAGAGCGTTTCTAAATGTCATAGGACCATTAAACACTCCGTCATAGTTAACCGGTGAGTAGCAGTCTTCTTTGTCCTCTTGCCCTTCAGTGTCCAAGTCGTCTGGTTCGCACGTGGTCTGGAACTGGGTCTTCAAGTTAAACACTGTTGTCTCTGGTGTATAGCCCTTGTTAAACGCAGTTGCGTAAACAAACGGCTTAAAAGCTGACCCTGGCTGGCGGTTCGGATCTATCGCGACGTTGAAGTTGCCGTCTATTTCTTCGTCAAAGTAGTCGCGTGAACCGACCATTACAAGTATTTGGCCGGTCTTTGGGTCAATGGCGACGAGTCCTGCGTTCTCTGCGTTAAACTTCTCTTCGTTTTCGTGCGCAAATTTGAATATTATCTCTTCTGCTTTTTTCTGCAGTTCAAAATCAAGTGTTGTGGTTACTTTAAAGCCTTTCTCTTCGACTGCGCGCTTGCCGTACTTGCTCTCTAGATATTCTCTTATGAAAAATACAAAATGCGGGGCGTTTATCCCTGTGTCGCGCTGAGGCTTGAACTCAACCACTTCGTTGCTAGCCTCTAAATGTTCCTCATCTGTTATGAATCCGTTCTGGAGCATTCGGTCAAGCACTAAATTCTTTCTTTCTTCAAGCCTGTCTTTGTTGTTGCCATAAGGGGAGTAAAAAGTCGGCGCTTGCGGGAGCGCTGCAAGGTATGCAGACTCTGCGAGAGTGAGATCAGCCGCGCTTTTTGCGAAGAACATCTCACTTGCCTCTTCTATGCCGTAAATGTTTCCGCCGTAAGGGGATTCATTTAAATAAAGTTCCAAAATCTCTTCTTTAGAAAGTTCTTTCTCAAGTTTGAGTGACAGAATCCACTCCTTTAACTTTCTTGAGATCTTTTTCTCAGATGTAAGGATGGAGTTTTTTACAACTTGCTGAGTAATAGTTGACCCACCTTGCCCGTAGTACCCACCCTTTAACCCAAGGTTTACAAGTATTGCGCGCAATATTGCTCTTGGCTCAATCCCGTTGTGGTCGTAGAACTCTGCGTCTTCTATCGCGACTACTGCATTTTTGATATGTCTTGAGACTTCAGAAAGCGGGATTACGGTTCTTTGGATGTTTTCGTGAACATCATAGAGGAGTACTTCGCCGGTTCTGTCATAGATTTTTGTTGATTGCCTGACTTTACGTTTCTCAAATGAATCAAGCTCGGGGATAGAGAGCGACGAACCCCAGAGGATTAGTATCCCCGCCAAAAACAGCCCTGCTATTACAATGAGTTTTAGGAATGTTTTAAATTTACCAGTCTTTCTTCTCGGCATAATTCCATAATAACACAACATTTGTGTTAAAATATACTATATGTTTTGGGATATAAAAGAAGACAAAATAAATACAGACGAGGAAAAAGTTAAAAAATTACTGACTCACAATGTGAAAGAGATTATAGGAGGCGATGTATTAAAGAAAAAATTATTATCTGGTAAAAAACTTCGTATAAAATTTGGTGTTGACATAACGCGGCCAGATATTCATATTGGTCACGCAGTTGCCTTGAGAAAGTTAAGAGAGTTCCAAGAACTTGGACACACAGTCATTTTTCTTATTGGAGACGCAACAACAAAAATTGGAGATCCTACAGGTAAGGACAAAACACGCCCACTTATTGAAGAAGATGAAATTAAGAAAAACGCTAAGACATATGTAGATCAGGTTAGAAAAATTTTAGATATAAATAAAACAGAAATTAAATATAATTCAGAGTGGTTTGATAAAATGTCTATGTTTGATTTCATGGAACTTTTTACAATGGTTACGTACTCACAAGTAATAAACAGAGAGGCGTTTCAAAAACGAATTGGAGAAGGTAAAGAGATTTCTGTACACGAACTAATGTATCCCATTATGCAAGGATATGACTCCGTTGTTTTGAAAGCGGATGTAGCTGTACATGCTGACCAATTGTTTAATGAACATTTTGGTAGGATGTATCAAGAAAAGTTTGATCAAGAGCCACAAGCTATTATGACACTGCCAATACTTGTTGGTACTGACGGTAAGAATAAGATGTCTAAATCTTTGGACAATTATATTGGCATAACAGATGAGCCAAACGATATGTTTGGAAAAGTTATGTCAATTCCAGACGATGTGATTGTAGATTACTTTAAACTTGCTACAGATGTATCAGCAGATGAGATTGAGAAAATTAAATCAGAACTCGAAAGCGGTGCGAATCCGAAAGATATTAAGATGCAACTAGCAGGAGAGATTGTGACTATTTATCATGGAGAGAATGGAGCTCAGAAAGCGAAAGAGAATTTTGAAAATACTTTTAGCAGTGGAGGAGTACCAGAAGATGCGCAGGAGGTAAGTGTTGAAAGCGGGGTAGAACTTTATGATGCAGTTTCGAGTCTTGTAGAGTCAAAATCAGAATTAAGAAGGCTTGTTGAAAGCGGGGCAGTAACAGAAGTAGGAGGAGAGAAAATAACAGACATAAATTTCAAAATTCAAAAAGATGTAACACTCAAAATAGGCAAAAGAAGATTCCTAAAAATAAAAGTTAAATAACAAAACCCCCTTGTTACGTAGCATGCTACGTAACAAGGGGGTTTTGGTTTAGTTACATCTCTTCGTCTTCACCTTCATCTCCGTCATCATCACCTATTTCTTCATTTTCTTCTCCCATATCTCCACCAAGGTCTTCTGAAGTAACTTCATCTAATTCACTGTCGTGAATCATTGTTTCATCTTCCATATTGTTTAAATATGTTGTTATTTTTAAACGACCCAGCTCGTCAGAATTATAGTATTTGAGCCTAGCAATATATTTTTATCAAATCTATTATTTTTTGCAAGATGTTCAAAATACTACTGTGGATAAATAATTCAGTATGGGTATTTGGTATGGGTATGAGTATACTAATACTAATACTTCATACTTATACTTCATTTAGATCTCTCTCGGATGCTATGCAGGTAAGCCCTATTGCGATAGCGTCATACTCATCGTCGTGCTTTATTTCTTTCTCTAT
>JBHHYD010000003.1:0-19124 GCA_046757385.1 Minisyncoccia bacterium
GGGGGAAGGCTATATAATCTTTTATTTTCCCTGGAAGCGGGCGCCAGATACTGTGGATGATTCCAAGCACTTTGTAGCAGTCGCTCACTGTCGGGACGATAATGCGAAGAGCTGAAATGTCTCTGATTTTTTCAATATTCTTTTCTTTTCTTTCAAGTTTTTTGTATAGGCTATAAAGCTGCTTCATTCTGTAGTCTGTTCTAAAATTTGTTATTTCATTTCTCGCAAGTTCTTTCTTAAGGGATTTGTCAATCTTTACAAGACGTTTTAGGGTTTCTTTATTCCTTTGTTTTCGCAGAGCCATTACCTCTTTATACTGCTCCGGATAAACATAAGGGAAAGCCAAATCTTCAAGTTGTCCTTTCATCTGCCCCATACCGAGGCGGTCTGCGATCTGCGCATATATCTCAAGTGTCTCGTGTGCGTTTCGCTGCTGGCTTTCTTCGGAGTTGTACTGAAGTGTTTGCATATTGTGAAGCCGGTCTGCAAGTTTGATAATCAAAACGCGAATATCCTGAGATGTAACTACAAAAAGTTTCCGCAAGGATTCTGCGTGTTTTTTTTGACCCCTGTATCTTAAGAGTCCAAGCTCTGTAACACCCTGTACGAGCCCGGTTATTTCATCACCAAATTTCTCTCGAAGTTCTTCTTCGGTAACTCCTACATCTTCAATTGAATCATGAAGAAGCCCTGCTGATATGGTCTTTGCGCCCATACCAAGCCCTGCGAGAGTTTTCGCAGTTTCGTATAAATGCACCATATATGGATCTCCGGAGTTTCTCTTGTGGCCTTTGTGCGCCTTTTTAGCAAAATTATAGGCTTTTGTTATAAGCTTCTTATCCTCATCAGGGGGAGATTCTATCAAACTAATTATGTCTTTAGCACTCATGATTAAAACATTAATGTTTTAATCATATTCCTTTAATTATTTCTTGTCCAATTTATGCGGATTATGGTTGGGGCAGGTTTTGTCAGAACATCTCTCCGGTATCGTTTTTGTGCCTTCCATCATTAGGGAATTGCACATTGGGCAAGTGTTGCCTGTCGGTTTTGCTTTGATAGCGTGTTTGCATTTCGGATAATTAGAACAGCTATAAAAGATTCCAAACCGCCCGCGTCTTTCTGCCATTTCGCCTGTATTGCATTTGTTGCACTTCACTCCAGTCTTCATTCGAGCTTCTTCTTCAGGGCTTGTTTTTATGAATTTACATTTAGGGTAATTATTACACGAAATAAATCTTCCAAATCTTCCGTCTCTTTCAACTAATTTTCCGTCTTTGCACTCCGGACAATCCTCACCGATCTCTTTCGGTCCTTCAAGCTCTTCTCCGTCAATCGTTCGTGCGCCTGGGCAATCGGGGAATTTTGAACAGCTTAAAAACTTTCCAGTCTTAGATAGTTTTATGACCATACTTGCACCGCATTTAGGACATTTATGCTCATCGGGAGCCTCGCCCAAGTTGGTGATTTTCTCTATATCTTTTTTAGAATCCACGTCTTTTGTAAATGGTGCGTAGAAATCTGAAAGTGTCTTTACATATTCGCGCTTGCCTTCTGCAATCTCGTCGAGCTCGTCTTCCATCTCTGCTGTAAACGAATCACTTATATATTTTTCAAAGTTTTCTTCAAGAAATGAGCTTACTACATCGCCGGTGTCGGTAGGGAAAAGCGTCTTGCCTTCTTTTTCAACATACCCGCGATCATTAAGTGTCCTCATAATAGATGCATAAGTAGAAGGTCGGCCGATACCTCTTTTTTCAAGCTCTTTTATAAGCCCTGCTTCTGTGTATCTTGAAGGCGGTTGAGTCTGCTTGGCTTCTGAATGCATTTCTATAAGTTTCAATATCTCTCCTGCATCTACTTTTGGAAGTTCTACGTCCTCTCCGCGTGCTTGAGGGTCAGCTTTGAGCCAGCCGTCAAAAAGTGTTCGTGAGCCGTTTGTTGTAAAATCAGGTGCATCATCAACTTTTACTATCATCTTCATTTTAAGAAGCTTTGCGTCAGCCATCTGTGAAGCGACTGCTCTTTGCCAGATAAGTTTGTACAATCTCTTTTGCTCTTCTGTAGTACCTGCAGATTCTTTTAATATGCTTGAAGGACGAATCGCTTCGTGAGCTTCTTGAGCGGACTTGCTTTTTGTTTTGAATATTCTTGACTGGAAATACTCCTTTCCGTATTTGTCATTTACTACCTTTGCAATCTGACTATGCGCCTGCTTTGACATAGTAGTGCTGTCTGTACGCATGTAGGTGATGTGCCCCGCTTCATAGAGCTTTTGCGCGATACCCATAGTCTTAGATGGCGCAAAACCAAGTCTTGTGCTTGCAGTTTGCTGGAGTGTTGAAGTAATAAAAGGCGCGCGTGGGGCCCGCTTCATCTCACTTTCCTTTATATCTGCAACATTCCAAGATCCTTTTTTCCCAGCATCCATAATTCTATTCATCTCTTTTTCATCTCTCGGCTCTTCAGAGCAGGTCAAGACAAATTGATTATTGTTTTTGTTTTTGACATCGGCAGTTATAACCCAAAAATCTTCTGGCTTGAACGCGCGGATCTCTCGTTCGCGTTCCATTATTATACGAAGCGCTGGGGACTGCACGCGGCCAGCTGACAAGCCATACCTTACCTTTTTCCAGATGAGTCCAGATAAATCGTAACCGACAAGGCGGTCAAGCACTCGGCGTGCTTCTTGCGCTTTGCGCAAATTTTGGTCAATCTCGCGCGGATGTTTTATAGCTTCAATCACTGCCTCTTTCGTAATTTCGTTAAAAACGACTCGTTTGGGATTTGTAATTTGTGATTTGGAATTTCCAGATTGTAAAATCTGGGCCAAGTGCCATGCTATTGCTTCGCCTTCTCTATCTGGGTCAGTAGCGAGAAGCACCTCGCTTGATTTCTTGGCTTTGCTTTTTATATCTGCGATAACTTTTTCCTTGCCTTTACTTATTTCATAATGAGGGACAAATCCTGCTTCTATATCAATTGCCTTTTTATTGCTTTTTGGGAGATCACGAACGTGCCCGACACTAGAAGTCACGACAAAACTATCTGCCTTGTCTGGCAGATCATTTAAATATTTTGTTATAGTTTTCGCTTTTGCAGGCGACTCAACTATCAGAAGTTTACTCATCTTTGTATTAGTACACTAAGAAATTTATTTAGTCAATTTTTCAAATGCTATCTTTACTGCTTCAATGTCGTCTGGAAACATTGCTATCTGCTTACCGTCTTGTATTCCGCTTTCTCTGTCGGACTCTTTTAGCTCTGAAATCTCTTTTATTTTGCTCTTAGGTAAGAGCTTCAGACCTCCAGATGAAGGGTGAAGTTTTACTTTTTGCAGATACTCATGAGGGAGCACGATTCCAAAATTGACGTTTAATAAATTATCTTTTTCTACTCTGTTTAGCTCTATGAGCTTATCTTTTTTACTCTCTATCGCTTGCGCAATCTCATCTCCAAGTTCTTCTCTCGCTTCGCGTTCAAGCGCTTCAAACTCTCCTTCATTTTCATTAAGGCTTCCATGGACGCTTATCTGTGTTGCGCCTGTGTAAGTCTCGGGCTGTCTCTTTTCATAATTAAATTTACCTCTTGTCTGGAGGATCGCGACTGTCCCGACAGGATCGGGAATGTTTGTGAGTATTATAAGTCCTACTGTTTTCTTTTTGTTCATAATTTATTTTATTCTCATCTCGCCCATGCTCTCTTTTATAATCCCCTTGAGTTCCATTGCAGAAAGCGTAACGTTTGCTTTTTGGATCGGGAGCTCCAGCCGCGCGACGAGCTCGTCGCGCGGCGTCGGAACTTTCAAAATTTCGACGACCTTTTTCTCATCTTCTGATAAACTCTTAAGATCTAGTTTCTGCTGGCCTTCTTCTACTTTCATCCCTAGTGCTTCCAAGATATCTTCGCTACTCCTCACTGGCGTTGCGCCGAGGCGAAGCAACATATGCGGACCGTACGAACTTTGAGAGAAGATAGATGCAGGGACAGTCAGTACATCTCTATTATACTCTGTAGCGAATTTGGAAGTAATAAGAGTACCGGATTTCTCCTCTGCCTCTATTATAAGCACGGCGTGCGACATTCCCGCCATGATCCTGTTTCTTTGAGGAAAACTAAAATGAGTCGCTTTGAAATCCTCTTCAAATTCAGAAATTAGCGCGCCCCCTGCTTCAATTATTCTCTTTGCTAAATTTCTATTAGCCCTCGGATGAAGCACATTATCTCCTAAGCCAGAGCCTGGAACTGCGATTGTAGTAAGTCCTGCATCAAGCGCGGCCTCGTGTGCTATCGCGTCTATCCCTAAAGCAAGCCCTGAGACTATCACTATATTTTGCCCCTTCAAACCTTCAATGAGCGTCCTGCAGACCTCTTTTCCATAAGGGGAGAACTTCCTTGAGCCGACAACACAAAGGAATTTTATCTCACCTTCAGGAAGCTTGCCATTTACATGAAGCTTCTCCGGCGGGTCATTGATTTCCTTCAGGAGTTCCGGGAACTCTTCTTTTGTTAAGATGTCCATTTGTTTATTTTAGCATCTACTGCTAAAATTGTAGAATGTTAGACATTAAATTCATCAGAGAAAACAAAGATTTGGTAAAAGCCGCTGCCAAGAAAAAGCACATCGAAGTTGATATCGACCGGCTCATTGAAGTTGATGATGAAAGAAGAAAAAGAATCAAAGTATATGAAGAGAAAAAAGCAGAGCAAAACGCTCAATCTGACAAAATCGCCCAGATCACTGACCAAAAAGAGCGGGAGCATGAGATAAGTAAAATGAAAATACTTAAAGAAGCACTTGCCACTTATGAAAATGAGTTAAAAGATACAATGAAAGAGTGGCAGTACTTAATGGTGCGTGTGCCCAATATTCCTGATATGTCAGTTCCAGAGGGAGAGACTGATGCAGACAACAAAGAACTAAGAACTTGGGGAGAAAAACCGTCCTTTTCCTTTGAGCCGAAAAGTCATATGGAGTTGATGGGGAACTTAGACATGGTTGATTTTGAACGAGGTACTAAGATAGCAGGCTTTAGAGGGCATGTTTTAAAAAACGATGCAGTGGCACTACAGTTTGCGCTTTTCCAATTTGTACAGGATCAATTTAAACAAAATGGATTTACTCCGACTATTATTCCTTCACTTTTAAACAAAGAGTCCTTTATTGGCACAGGTTTTCTTCCGCAGAGCGAGGACGATTTATATAAAACACAGGATGACACCTATCTTGCGGGAACCGGAGAAGTCGGAATGATGGGCTACTATATGGACGAAGTCTTAGATAAGAAAGACTTGCCAGTTAAATTCTTAGCTTACTCACCTTGTTTCAGACGCGAAGCAGGAAGCCACGGTAAAGACACGAAGGGTCTTATGCGCGTGCATGAGTTTTATAAATTAGAGCAAGTTGTACTTTGCGAGGCTAGTCATGAAGAATCAGTCAAACTTCACGAAGAGATCACAGAAAATTCAGAGAAGATAATACAGGCGCTTAAGATCCCTTATCGCGTAGTTGTAAACTCTGGAGGTGACTTAGGGCTCGGACAAGTGAAGAAATATGATATTGAAAGCTGGGTGCCGTCGGAAGAAAAGTATCGCGAGACGCATTCATCTTCTTATTTTCATGATTTTCAGACAAGACGTTTGAATATTAAATATAAAGATGAAGGCGGTCAGACGAAGTTTGCACACTCTCTTAACAACACAGCTATAGCAGCTCCGCGCATTTTGATATCTCTTATAGAGAACAATCAAAATGAAGATGGCTCTATAAATATTCCTGAAGCGCTACAAAAATACATGGGTAAGAATATTATTAAAAATGATGATAAGGCGAAAACATCATAGGCCATCCAAGCTTGCGCAGAGAAGAAGAAAAATTTTTCTTTTTAAAATCGGCGGTGCGGCAGTTGGCGTCATAGCTTTATTTGTCGGACTTGTGTATGTAGCAGGACTTGAGGAATTTAACATAAGTGAGATTACAGTAGAGGGTAATTCTGCTATCGCAGAGAGATCAATAAAAGAAATTATAGAAGATAAAATTTCTGGAAAACTTTTGTTCTTGTTCCCGAAGTCAAATATATTGCTTTATCCAAGGGAAGATACCGAAGCGGCAGTTCTTGAAGCCTATAAAGGCATAAAAGAGATCAAAATTTCAGTAGAAGACTTGCAGTCCATTTCTGTGACGGTTGATGAGAGAAAGCCGTTTGCGCTTTGGTGTGACAAAGAAGCCACAGAAGAAGAGAGTTGTTATTTCTTGGATGAAGATGGATACATCTTTACAAAAGCGCCGAGCTTTTCTGGGAGTGTGTATTTTAGATATTTTAGTGTTTTATCTGAGGAGCCAGTGGGACAGCAATTTATGGAAAGTCCGGAATTTCAGAATATGACTTTCTTTCTTTCGTCTTTATCTGACATTGGTTTGACTCCAATCTTGCTTAATGAAGTAGACGATGCAGATTATGAAATGCACTTAGAAGAAGGAGGGAAGATACTCTTCGGGCAAGATCAGAGTTTGTCTTTTGTGTTTGATAATATTCAGTCCGTGTTTGACTCTGAAGAATTTGAAAAGAGCGATCTTTCAGAGCTTGACTATGCTGACTTCCGCTTCGGCAACAAGGTGTATTTTAAATTTAAATAAAAAATCCCCGAATTGACCGTAGGTCAATTCGGGGGACTAAATAGTCATTGGCTCAAATAGTCTCGGGTCATTTGGATGTATATAACAAGCTTCCGCGAATGCTTTTGATGCTTTCCCTGCTTGTTCAAAAGCTTCTTTAATCTTTCTCTTGCCTTCGGCAGATTTTGTAAATCTCACTGCTTTTTCAACCAATTTATCAATTTCCTTTTTAGACAACTTCTTCATTTTCCCTCCTTTCAATTTGCTTTTAGTCTCTAATATCTATATAAATAAAAGCATAGCACTAAAACTATGTCAAAAGGATTTTGGGAAAAACTCCAGCCCAAGGCTGGTCGGCCTCGGGCCGAAAATAAGCTGTTTTTCGTACTAGCGCCGATGGCGGACGTCACAGACGCGCCTTTCAGGCGCGTCATCGCAAAGTACGGCGGGCCAGATGTAATGTACACAGAATTTGTCTCTGCTGACGGGCTTTTCCTTGGCGGTAAGGATGCACTCATTAAGGATTTAGATTTTACTGAAGCAGAGAGGCCTATAGTCGCGCAGTTTTTTACTTCCAATCCGGAACGTATGAAAAAGGCCGCAGGTCTTGCAGTGGAGCTCGGCTTTGACGGTATCGATATCAATATGGGATGTCCTGACAGAAAAGTAGAAAAGCAAGGAGCAGGAGCAAGCTTAATTAAAAACTCAAAACTTGCAGTTGAACTTATCAAATCTGCAAAAGAAGGCGCTGGAGAACTTCCAGTGTCAGTTAAAACAAGAGTCGGTTACAGTAAAGATGAACTTGATGAGTGGCTGCCTGTGCTTCTGGAGGCCGAACCAGCTGTAATAATAATCCACGCACGGACACGCAAGCAGCTTTCAAAAGTTCCTGCCGATTGGAGTCTTGTTAAGAAAGCTGTAGAGATTCGCAACAAAATAAATCCCAATGTTTTAATTATCGGCAATGGTGATGTTACTGACATTAAAGACGCAAGAAAAAAAGCAAAAGAGTCAGGTGCAGATGGAGTAATGCTTGGGCGAGCGATATTTGGTAATCCGTGGCTCTTTGATGAAGGTAAAGAAGAGGTGAGTATAAAAGAGAAACTAGAAGTGCTAATAGAGCATACAAAATTGTTTGAAAAAATAGTCCCACACAAGAATTTCTCAATTATGAAAAAACATTACAAAGCGTATGTCAGTGGCTGGAACGGCGCCAAAGAACTTCGGATAAAACTGATGCAAGCGGAGAATGCGAGCGAAGTAGAGGAAATTGTCAATAATTACTTAAAACAAAATGGTATATAAAACAGTACCGACCTATTATATGCTATAGCGTATTATAGGTCGCAGAAGTATTTAGTGTTATTATTTACAAATGAAAGCATATAAAAAAGGAGATATAGCAAAGGCGGTGCTGAAAGGTCTGGTACTGGGCGGAATTGTTGTTGCAGTTGTTGCATTACCCGGAATGGCTCCAGTGTTAAATTTATTCGGAAATGACAAAAGAAAAAAAGAAAAAATTAGACGCACTTTGAAACAACTTGAAAAGAAAAGATTTGTAAAAATGTATTATAAAGACAATAAAGAACTTGTAGAAATTACTGAAAAAGGCAAGAAACGATTATTACAATATGATTATGATGATATAAAAATCAAAATACCGAAAAGGTGGGATGGATTATGGCGCATTGTTATTTTTGATGTACCTGAAAATAGAAAAAAAGCTCGAGATTCTATTAATATAAAACTTAAAGAATTAGGTTTTTATTCTATCCAAAAGTCTACTTTTATATTTCCATATGAATGTAAAAATGAAATAGATTTCATAAAAGAACATTTATTTGTCAGAAAATATGTTGATTATATTGTAGCAAAAAGTATAGAGAATGAAATAAAATTAAAAAAGATTTTTAACATATAAATTATATTTTTAACCCGACCTATATCCTGCTATAGCATTATATAGGTCGGGTAGTGGTAAAAGAGAAAAAAGAGTAAAATATATTGATTTTATGCTATAATCCCTGCATGTCGGAGGTACTCTATAGAAAATATCCCCCGAAGGGGTTTAAAGATGTGCTTGGGCAGGAGCATATTGTAAGCGCGCTTTCAGGCGCTTTGAAGCAAGGGAACATTGCACATGCTTATCTTTTCTCTGGTTCTCGCGGGACAGGGAAAACGAGTATTGCAAGGATCTTGGCGCAGGAGATAAAGTGCTCGCCAAATGACCTGCATGAGATAGACGCTGCTTCAAACAGAGGGATTGACGACATCCGCGAGCTTCGCGAGGCAGTTACGGTTCTACCGTTTGAGTCGCCATATAAAGTATATATTATTGACGAGGTGCATATGCTTACGAAAGAAGCTTTTAATGCACTCCTCAAAACTTTAGAGGAGCCGCCGAAGCATGTGATATTTGTACTTGCGACTACCGAGATTGAGAAACTGCCGGAGACTATCATTTCGCGCTGTCAGAACTTTACATTCAAGAAGCCATCGCAAAAGATTTTGAAAACCGCAGTAGAGGCAACCGCTAAAGCCGAAGGCTTTACTTTAGAGCCTGCGGCAGCGGATTTGATCGCGATCTTAGGGGACGGATCGTTCCGCGATGCGCAGGGGATACTGCAAAAGGTTATTTATTCTTCGTCTGATAAGAAAGTGTCAGTAAAAGAGGTAGAGAAGATCGCCGGCGCGCCGCGAGGCGGACTCGTCAATGACGTAGTTTCTGCAATCCAAGAAGGAAAATTAGAAGAAGGACTAAAAGCTGTGAGCAGTGCAGTGGAGGAGAATATTGATATGAAAGTGTTTCTAAAAATGATTTTGCACAAAGTACGTTCTATTCTTCTTCTCAAATATGCTAAAGATATAGAAGGGGTTATCAAAGAGCAGTTCGGGGAAGAAGATTTTGGGTTTTTAAAAAAGCTAAGCAGAGAGGCGAAAAGCAAAATCAACTCAAATACGCTCAATGAGCTCCTTCTTGCATACGACGCTACCGGCCGTTCTTACATCCCACAATTGCCTCTTGAGCTTGCCCTAATCAAAATTTTAAAGCAAGATAGTAATTAGGTAATTAATTGCCCAATTAATTATAGAGATAAATATTGCCAGATCGTCTAAAGTGGGAATGAAAAGAAATCTGCTTTTCTTTTCATCCGATCTGCCGAAGGCAGAATTTCCGATGCTGAGTAAAGCGAAGCAGGAAATAGGGTAAGGTTTTGGTTCATTTTAATATTATCGTACCCAGAGCTGCCGGATCGTCTAATGGTAGGACCGCGGATTTTGGTTCCGCTAATCTTGGTTCGAGTCCAAGTCCGGCAGCTCTGGGTACGATAGGGGACAGAAGTAACCCCGTTACTTCTGTCGGATAAATCCCTGTCTGGCAGCAGAAATCTTTGAGGTACAGTAAAAACCTAATTTTGTTATAATCCCATTAGAAATTACGAAGATACGCGGTATCTCTATTTCTAACGGGACAAGTAATCCACACTAAAAATCTAAAGCGATACACAAGATTTGGTATAATATATATATGGAATATTCAATTGAGGCTATAATTTTTTATCTTTTGCTTATCGACAGCATAGGCGCTAATCTGCTGTCTTGGGGAGGAGGGCGCGGGTGGTACCAGAAAAATTTTAATGTATTTTCTCGTTACTTTCCGGCGACTAAAGGATGGACTACGTTTTATCTAATACTGGTTCTCTTCATCGGAACTTTAGTTTTTTAGAAATAGCTTTTATAACATCATGAGACAAAAATCTTTTAACAAGACAGCCGGCATAATGTTCTTTCTGGCTGGTGCTTTACACTTAGTCCGTGTTTTGATGGGCTGGGAAATGGTGATCAGCGAGTTTATTGTCCCTGTTTGGGCAAGTCTTCTGGTTGGGATCTTTGTAATGTATCTCGCTTATACTGCTATACGGATTAAATAAAGAAGTATTGATATTTTTAATACATTTGATATAGTTCTGGAAGATAAAAATTGATTCTTTTTAAGGGGGAACGAAATGCTAGGATATTTGAAGTTACTGTTTTTTATACTGGTGCTTTTGTCTATAAGTATTTTATTGACAAAACAGATACAGAAAGATACCTCTAAAGAAATACCTGAAAGGCTAGTCGAACTTATATCGGAATTAGATGAGAAGACAAAGGAAGAAGCATTGGATGAAATGCGTGAAGAACTGGTTGATAAGGTTACACCTGAAGGATTAGATAAACTTTTAGCAGCATTTGAAGAAAAAGAAAAGCGATTTTAGCTAGCTTCAGCTAAAATCGCTTTTTTCAATTAAGATTTACGCAATTTTTCAAATTTGATACAATAATAGCAACATGGGGAAAGGAAGAGACAAACCAAGAAGAGAAAAAAAGAAACCTAAGAAGACCAGCTCAAAGCTGGTCAGCCTTGGGCTGAAAAAATAAAAACTTTTTGCACAATTTAGGCAACTGAACACGCTTTGCCCACGTGTTTTTGCTATAATATATCTGTGAGTGATACAGAAGCGATAAAAAAATACGTGCGTGCGGCGAATTTCCTATCTGCAGCTCAGATCTATCTGCAGGATAATTTCATCGGTGAGAAAAACCTTGCCTCAAGAGATATAAAGCCGCGGCTTATGGGTCATTGGGGGACTTGTCCGGGAATAAATTTTGTATACGCACACCTGAACTACCTTATAAAAAAGCACAATACAGATATGATGTTTGTGCTTGGTCCTGGGCATGGCTTCCCCGCGCTTCAGTCCAATCTTTTTTTGGAGGGGACGCTTGAGAAATACTATCCGAAAGCTTCGCATAGTGAAGATGGCATAGGATACATTTGCAAGAATTTTAGCTGGCCATACGGATTTCCTAGCCACAGTAGTCCTGCGACTCCAGGAGTTATATTAGAAGGCGGTGAGCTTGGGTATGCACTTTCAACTTCGAACGGCGCAGTGCTTCCGATCCTTCATTTGAACGGCTACAAGATATCAGGGCCGACAATATTCGGGAGAATGTCAGACGATGAACTCAAATCGCTTTTTACAGGTTTTGGATACGAGCCGTTCATAGTAGATGAAAGTAACGGGAGTGATTCGTATGAAAAGATGGCGGAGACTTTAGAGAAAAGCCACAGCAGGATCATAGATATTCAGAAAAAGGCAAAAAATGGAGAATTAAACGGCAATCCAAAATTTCCGATGATAATTCTGCGGACTCCAAAAGGCTGGACAGGTATTAAAGAATTTAACGGAGAAAAGATAGAAGGCAATGCACTTTCTCATCAGGTGCCGGCATCAAATGCAAAAGAGAAGATTGAGGATCTAAAAGCGCTTGAGGGCTGGCTCAAGTCATATAAGTTTGAAGAATTATTTGATAAAGAAAAAGGATTTGATGAAGACATGCTAAGTATCCTTCCTAAGAAAGATCTGAGAATGGGTGCAAGCAAGCACGCACTTGGAGGAGAGGGCGCATACACAGATCTTTTACTCCCAAAGGTCTCCGGTTTTACAGAAACTGATATTAAATGCGGAGGAGCATGTTCAAGCAGTATGAAAAAGATCGGAATGTATCTAAAAGAAGTGTTTGCTCTTAACAAAGAAAAAAGAAATTTCAGACTTATGTCGCCAGATGAAACATATTCAAACAAGCTTGATGATGTTTTTGAAGAGACTTCACGCGCATTTGTGTGGCCTAAAGAAGAATGGGATAAAGATATAGCAGCTGACGGCAGAGTTATAGAGATGTTAAGTGAACACTCACTTCAGGGTCTTATGCAGGGGTATGTTCTTACAGGCAGGCACTCGGTGTTTGCCTCTTATGAAGCTTTTGTGCAGATTGTCTCAAGTATGGCTGACCAGTACGCAAAGTTTTTGAAAATCGCACGAGAGACAAAGTGGCGAGGAGATATTTCATCTTTGAACTATATTCTCACATCCTCTTGGTGGAGACAGGAGCACAACGGATTCTCTCATCAGAACCCTGGATTTATAGACAATATGCTTCAGAAACAGGGGTGCTTTGTAAATGTATATTTCCCTCCCGATGCAAACAGCGCCATCTTGGTTATGGAAAGATGCCTTGAATCCAAAAAAGAGATTAATATTATAGTCGCAGGCAAAAAAGCGAAGTTTAACTGGCTGACTCCAGAGCAGGCTGAATATGAACTAAAGCAAGGCCTTATGATCTGGGAATTTGCAAGCGATGAAGATCCAGATGTCGTTGTAGCATCTGCCGGAGATTATCTTACGATTGAATCTTTGGCTGCAATTGATATCGTTAAAGATGAAGCGCCGGAAATTAAAACCCGTTTTGTAAACATACTCTCTCTTTCTGCTATTGGACTTGGAGATGCAGACTGCAAGACACCGTTCAATGACTTTGATGAATATTTTACAGAAGACAAGCCGGTAATATTTAATTTTCATGGATATCCTGAAACTCTGAAGCAGACTTTGTTTAACTATGGTAAACACAGGAGGAGATTTTATGTTCATGGCTATATTGAGAACGGCTCTACAACGACCCCTTTTGATATGCAGATTAGAAACACCACGAGCAGATATCATTTGGCTATGGATATATTTAACAGAGCGGCAGAACAGGAAGTAATCGATGACAATAAGAGAAAAGCTTTGGTCAAAAAATACGAGGCTAAAATCTACGAACATTTAGCTTATATTAAAGAAAACGGGACTGACCTTCCCGAAATAACAAATTGGAAATGGAAAAGAAATATTTAATTGTAAACCTTGGGAGTGTATCAAAGAAATACGCTATCTACTTTGGAAAAGAAATAAAGCTTCGTGCGCGTGTTGAAAGGGGTGGAGCGGATGAAGACGACTTTGAGCTGGCGCTTGAGAAATTTTTAAATTCTGCGCAAGAGAAGGGTATTATAAAAAACGAAAAAGATATAAACGGAGTTGGTTTGAGAGTCGTTGCTCCGGGAAGTTATTTTCGTGAAGATATGCTGATTGATGAAGAATATTTGAAAAATCTGGAGGAAGCAGAAGAAAAGGCACCACTTCATCTGCGGCCGCTTATAAGTGAGATAAAAGATTTAAAAAGAATGTTTCCGGAGATTCCTTTTGCTGGAATTTCGGACAGCGCTTTCCACAAGGATCTTCCGAAACATTCTTTTTATTACAATATTCCTCTAGAGGATGCAGAAGATTCAGATATTTATAGATTTGGATATCATGGCATATCTATACAATCGATTTTACGCAAGATAGAAAAAAGGTCGGGCAAAATCCTGCCCCGTGTGATAGTCGCGCATTTAGGCGGTGGTTCAAGTATTACGGCAATCCATAATGGCAAGAGTGTTGATACATCAATGGGTTTTACGCCCCTTGAAGGACTTCCCATGGTGACACGTGCCGGCAGTATAGATACTAAAGCTGCATTGCAGCTTGCAAAAGAAAAAGGTATGAACTCCGAAGAGTTGAATGAATATTTAAATACTAAATGCGGACTGCTTGGTCTCTCCGGCGGCAAATCAAGCAATGTGAGGGAATTATTTGACCTCAAAGAAAACGGTGATGAAGATGCATCCTTAGCGCTTGAAGTGTTTGCCTATCAGATTAAAAAATACATAGGAGCATATATTTCTGTATTAGGCGGGCTTGATATGTTAGTATTTTCAGGAACCATAAGTGAGAAATCATCATCCATGAGAGAGATGATTCTTGATGGGCTTGAAGCTATAGGGATTGAGATGGATAAGAAAAAGAATAACGATACATTGGATAAAGATGGACAGATAGAATCAAAAAGTTCAAAGGTAAAAATAGAAATTATTAAGACAAATGAAGTTGAAGAAATCGCATTAAAAACAATTAATTTATTAAATTAAGATGAAAAAAGTATTCCTTTTTATATTTGTTGTTATTTTAGCTCTTGTAGCAGTGGTGCTCTACCAGAGCTCACAGTCTTTCCCCAAACTTCTTGAGAAGAAAGATTCTCCTGTAGTCGTAGAGGAAGAGACCCATAAAGAAGAAGTATTCAAATGCGAACCTGAGCAGAGAGACGCGGATTTCTGTATTCAAGTTTTTGACCCCGTATGCGCTGAAGTTAACGTCCAGTGTGTCACTTCGCCGTGCCCGCCTGTAAAGGAGACTTTTTCCAACTCCTGCGAAGCATGCAAAAACTCTCTCGTTGATACATATACAAAAGGAGAGTGTGTAATATAAGGCTCAAAAGTTATTATGGGTTTTCCACAGTTATCCACAGCTCTGTCTTTTAGCCAAATCTGCTGTCCTTTATAATAAGGGTAGAATAGAACATTCTATTATTTTAAAGGACAATTTTTAGAAAGGCAGGTGATCAAGATGAAGGAAAGAAAGGCAAGAAAAAAGAGAAAGACTCATTTTCTTGTTGGATCAGGTATGATAGCGATGAATCGTATGAATATAGAAAGAAAATTGGAAAAGAAGACCTAAAGAATAAATAAAGAACTCCCTTCGTTGTGCCCTCCGTAAACTCCCTTGTCCCCCAACAAGGGAGTTTTTATATTATTTAAACAAAATTAAAATGCCTTCGCTTTTCGTAAAGCAAAGGCATCTTTTTCTGTGGATATAATCAATATAGCTATTCCAGCTACTGAAAGCATATTTAATACTATAAATGCTGTTCATGATACCAACATCCATGCAGGGGAAATTGCAAGACCTGAAGGACCTATCAAAACAGAACTGAATACTGAAATAAGGAATAGAAATACAAGCACCAGGAAAATCTTAAATATTCCTATGGTCATTTTCATTTTTATCCTCCCTATAATTTATTTATAGCTATAGAGTAGAACATTTCTAATTTAATTGTATCAATCATCTAGTATCTCTCAATGCTTATATGTGCATAACACTTTACTTTGAGCTGAAAAAGTAGTATTCTTGGGCATATTTATCTCGCCGTAGCCCTCGCCATGCCGAAGCCATTGGCGTAGCGCAGGTTGGCGAAGGCGGATTTTTTATCAAAAAAATCATGAAAAAAGCTCTAATAATTATACTTATTTTAATCATCATTGGCGCCGTAGCAAATTTCGTTTTCCTGCGCAACGGCTTAAATGGCGTAGATCCTGATACTGATACAGTCAAAGAAGTCAGCTTAATTTCCATAAAAGAGCTTCAGGAAAAAGAATCACCTCTTTCTATTATTGGAGAAGTTATATCTGAAAATGAAGTGACGATCAAGACAGAAGCTTCTGGTGGGATAATAGGCGTGTATGTGCAAGTAGGAGATTTTGTACAAAAGGGCAGAATAATTGCCGAAGTTGAGAATTCATCAGAGCGCGCGGCAGTTCTCAAAGCTCAAGGTGCTGTAGAGCAAGCAGAAGCAGTACTTGCAAAAACAATACAAGGATCACGGCAAGAACAGATTTCTATTTTAGAATTAAAGCTTAAACAAGCAGATGAGCTTTTGGATGAAGCAAAGCAAGCTACGCTAAATACATTGCGAAGCGAGTTTGCGACCGCGGATGATGCTGTACGGAATAAGGTGGATCAATTTTTCAGTAATCCTAGGAGTACAGATCCTAAACTTAGTTTTGCTACAGTAAATTCTCAACTAAAAATTGATATTGAATTTCAGCGTTTTGCAATTGGCAAGACTTTAAGTGAGTGGAACGAAGAACTCTCCAGTGTTGAAGCCGACAGTGACTTGTTTGAGAATCTTAAAACTGCAGAGATTAATCTAACCGAAATCAGAGATTTCTTAGATGATACCGCAACTGCTGTAAATTCTCTCACGCCAAGTTCAAACTTAAGCCAGACCACAATAGATGCGTGGAAAGCGGCGGTCTTAACTGGGCGGACAAATGTCAACACTTCGCTTTCTGATATTTCCGGGGCTAAAGACAATTTAAATAACAAGATTGCTGCCTATGACATAGCAAAGAAACAACAAGAGCAAGGTTTCGCCGGAGGACGTGAAGAAGATGTAATAGCTGCAGAAGCTGCACTTAAACAAGCGCAAGGGACTTTGAGTCAGGCGCAGGCAGGTCTCGAAAAGACAATAATACGATCTCCAATCTCCGGAACTATCAATGATATTGATATTGAGGAAGGAGATTTTGTTTCCACTTTTGAATCTGCAGCTGTTGTCTCAAACAGTGATGCACTTGAGATAACCGCATTCATAACAGAAGATGACAAACGAGCTATTAACGTTGGAGCGGAAGCGCTTATAGAAGACAGATTTATTGGAGTGGTTTCTGAAGTCGCGCCAGCGCTTGATAAAGCGACTAAAAAGATAGAAATAAAAGTAGCCATTGTAAATCCCGAGACAGGTTTTTTGGAAGGTGAATCAGTAGAGCTCGAAGTCGAGCGTTCATTTACAGTAGATGAAAGTACGAAAGAGATCATAGTGCCGATCTCAGCTTTGAAGGTTGGGACAGATGATATCTTTGTATTTTCTGTAAATGAGATAAATACACTTGTCGCGCATCCTGTCTCTGTAGGTTCAATAGTTGGAAATGGAATAATCGTATTTTCTGGTATTGATTCTCAAATGGAGATAGTACTTGACGCAAGAGGGCTAAAGGAAGGACAGGAAGTAATAATAAAATAATATATGTTTAACATCTGGAATTTTTTTCTAAAGAAATCAAGCTTTAGTTTGCTCCTTATAGTGGCGCTTCTTTTCTTTGGATTTTTTTCAGTGATTATTATTCCAAAGGAGTCAGCACCTGAAGTGCAGATTCCTATCGCAATCACAACAACGATTTTCCCCGGCGCTTCCGCAGAAGACGTGGAAGAGCTAGTCACAGACGAAGTTGAGGAAGCGCTTAACAACAATCTTGATGAGTTAAGTAAAATCACTTCTGTCTCACGAGAAGGGGTTTCTGTCGTCATTGCAGAGTTTAATGCAGATGCGGACATTGATGACTCAGTGCGGGATGTGAAAGATGAAGTAGAGAAAATCAAAAGAGAACTTCCGGAAGACGCAGAAGATCCATTTGTCTCTGACGTGAACTTTGTTGATCAGCCGATAATGCTTGTGTCAATTTCAAGTGATCTGCCGGTTACAAAGTTTATAGAACTTGCAGACGATACGATTGATGAACTCAAAAGTGTTAAAGGTGTTTCAAAAGTAATAAAAAGCGGAATCGCAGAAAGGGAAGTGCAGGTGATCGTAAACAAAAAGCAGCTTCATAAGTTCGGCATTCGTTTGGTTGACGTGGTGCGGGCGCTGTCCATATCAAACACATCTCTTCCTATCGGAGGCATCACGCTTGACGGCATTGAGTACGCCGTGAAGTTTGAAGGAGAGATAGAAAGTACATCAGAGATTGAAAACATGGTTGTCGGCACCACAGACGGACAGCCCATCTATGTTCGTGATGTCGCCTTTGTATCAGACGGAGTGAGTAAAGCGACAAGTTTCTCGAGAATAAGTATAAACGGAGCACCGTCCGAGCAGGCGGTAACGTTTTCAGTGTTCAAAAAAAGAGGCGGGGATATTACAAAAATAACTGAAAATGTAAGGAAGAAATTAAAGGAGCTTCAAAGAGACAGCATCTTGACCAGTACGACTGTTCTTGTTGCGTTTGATACAGGAGAATTTGTGAAAGATGACTTAAGGACGCTTTCTTTTACAGGAGCACAGACTATAACACTTGTTATGGTAATTCTTTTTGTAGCGATCGGCTGGCGAGAGGCGCTTATTGCGGGGCTTGCAATCCCTCTCTCGTTTCTTATCGGCTTCATCGGTCTTTACTCTACGGGCAACACTATCAACTTCATCAGCTTGTTCTCGCTTATCTTGGCTGTAGGTATTTTGGTTGACTCTGCGATTGTCGTTACAGAAGGCACACATACAAATATGCGTGAAGGCAAAATTGGCAAAGATGCTGCACGCAAGACAATAAAAGAGTTTCATTGGTTGCTGACGTCAGGCACGATGACGACTATCGCTGTATTTGCGCCGCTATTTTTCATATCAGGTGTCACAGGGGAGTTTATAGCCGGTATTCCATTTACTATTATTTTCGTTCTTGTTGCATCGCTTTTTGTTGCACTCGGGATTATTCCACTAATCGCATCAAAGGCTCTCAAGCGCAGAGGATTCAGTCGTTTCGAGGAGAAGCAGGAGATTGTGACTTCAAAAGTGAAAGAATGGTACAAAGGGATACTAAGAAATTTCTTAGGCAACAAGAGAAAAGAAAGATGGTTTTTTATAATACTAATTGTTTTATTTATTGCAGCGCTTGCACTTCCTATAACAGGAGCAGTCAAAACTATTTTCTTTGAACAAGAAGACGCTGACTTTATTTTTGTAGAAATCGAAAAACCTCAGGGAACAGAGCTTAGTCAAACCGATTTATCGGTTCGTGCTGTTGAAGAAATACTCTATGCAAGACCAAACATTGAATCGTTTGTCACAACAGTCGGCGCATCGAGCGACTTCTCAAACGATGGAAGCGTCGGCGGAGGGCAGGGAAGCGGACGACTCGCAAACATAACAGCGGTCCTTAAGAAAAAGAAAGACAAAACAAGCACGGTGATCTCAGAAGAGCTTAGAAGGGAAT
>JBHHYD010000004.1:0-17690 GCA_046757385.1 Minisyncoccia bacterium
TATCCACTATCGTTTTTATATACTAAATTAGTTTCATATATGAAACTATATTCACTCCCCAGACTGATTTTTTGTTAAAAATCTTTCCTCAAGGTCGCACCTCTCTTTGCGAAGCGAGGAACGACCTTTTTCCAAGATTTTTCCGCAAATGTTCGCAAATCTGTTATAATTTAGGCAATGATAAAACCAAGGCATATATCATGGGAAACTTTTTCACATCAGGACATTAAGAAAGTTTTGTCTGCTGACCTTAAAGATGGCTTGTCTGCAGAAAAGATAGAAAAACTTCAAAAGAGGCACGGCAAAAATATTTTTGATGCAGAAGAGAAACTCACATTTATTGACAAGATTGCAAAACAGTTCAAAAGTCCGCTTGTAATAATCTTGCTCGGTGCCGGGATAACGACCCTTTTTTTGAATGAGCTTCTTGATACGATTGTGATTTTTGCGGCGCTTTTTATAAACGTATCAGTCGGTATGTTTCAAGAAGAACGAGCGTCTAAAGCATTTGAAAAACTCAACAAATCACAAGTAAGACACGCAACTGTCATAAGGGACGGGAAGAAGTCTATAATACTCTCAGAAGAACTCGTCCCAGGGGACATCGTTATCTTGGAAGGCGGGTCTCTTGTGCCGGCTGATATTAGAATCCTCGAAGCGAAGAATCTATCTTTAAACGAAGCGGCGCTGACTGGGGAATGGGCACTGGTTCATAAAAACGCAAATGCACTCCCAAAAAGTGTCTCTCTTAGTAAACGCTACAACATGACGTGGATGGGAACTCTAGTTGCATCAGGAAACGGAATAGGGGTCGTCGTAGAAACCGGGAAAAACACTCAGGTCGGGATGATCGCAAAACAGCTCGGCACCATATGGGATCAGGCGATACCTCTTCAGCACAGTATAAGAAAGATCGCAAGATTCTTGATATACATCATAATTGCTGCAATTGTTGCGATACTGCTTCTGGGAGTGTTTCGTGGTGAGCCGATAGGAGACATGCTTCTGATAGCGATAGCGATCGCAGTTGCTACGATGCCGGAAGGGCTGCCGGCGGCGGTCACTGTAGTCCTTGCGCTTGGTATGGAGCAGATACTCAAGTACGGCGGGCTTGTACGAAACCTCTTGGCAGCAGAGACACTTGGTGCAACGACTGTGATCTTAACTGATAAAACCGGGACACTTACAGAAGCAAAGATGAAACTCGCATCTCTTTATACTATAGAGTCGTTAAGAGCAGGAGAGAAAAACATGACAGAAGACGACAAGAGCCTTCTTACTATGGCAGTACTATCATCCGATGCATTTATTGAAGAGAGCAAGGAAGAAGATGATGAAAAAGACGCACAAGTAAAACTCACCGTCCAAGGCAGACCGATTGAAAAAGCTATTATAGTTGCAGGGCTTGAGATGGGGATTTCCCAAGATGAGCTTCAAGAGGAGAATGAGAGAATAGATTTTCTTAAGTTTGAATCAAAAAGAAGATTTAGCGCATCTCTAAACAAACACAAAGAATACAAAAAAAACAGGATTTACTTTAGCGGCGAGCCGGAATCACTTCTTGATCATTCAACTCATGTTCTTAAAGAAGGCAGGGTAGAAGAGCTTTTAGATAAAGACTATTCTGTCTTCAGGGAGGTTCAGAGACGTGAAAGCGCCAAAGGAAAACGATTCATAGGCATCTCATACAAAGATGTACTATGGGAAGATATTGAAAGCAGTACTAAGAAAGGGGAAAAGAGTAAGCTTGCTGAAAAGACTGTATTTGCGGGGTTTTTGGCATTTGAAGACCCTATCAGGGAGGATGTAAAAGATGCTATTTCTAAGGTCAAAAGAGCGGGGGCAAGGGTTATAATGCTGACGGGGGACAATCCAGGGACCGCGGAGAACATTGCAGAGAGAGTCGGCATATCAAATAGGGGGGATCAAGTTCTTCTTGGGAGCGATATTGAACTTCAGGAGGACAAAGAGCTTCTAAAGACACTCCAGAAGGTGAAGATTTTTTCGCGTGTGCTTCCAGACCAGAAGCTTCGCATTGCAAGAGTTTTAAGAGGAAGCGGAGAGGTAGTAGCTATGACAGGGGACGGTATAAACGACGCGCCGGCGCTCCGAAGTGCAAACATTGGTGTTGCGGTGGGAAGCGGTACTGAAGTTGCAAAGGAGGCGGCGGACATTATACTTCTCAACAACAGCTTTTCTATAATAGTATCTGCCATTGAAGAAGGAAGAAGAATAATAGACAACCTCAAAAAAATTCTTTCGTATCTGCTTTCAACAAGTTTTGTGGAAGTGTTTATAATAGTAGGCGCGCTTGCGTTTGCGGCACCCATTCCACTTTTGCCGTCGCAAATCCTTTGGGCAAATATCATAGAAGAAGGGCTTATGAGCTTTGCTTTTGCGTTTGAGAAAAAAGACAAAAACATAATGAAAAGAGACCCGCGTTCGCATGCTTCAAAAAATATCCTCACCCCTAAAATAAAGAAATTTATTTTTACAATTGGTATAGTGACTGGAATTTTCTTAACAGCTTTGTATTTCGTGTTTCTCAAGATGGAGATACCTATTGAAGAAGTTCGTACCATGATGTTTGTTGCTATCTCAATTGATTCTATGTTCTTTACATTCTCACTTAAGAGTTTTGACACGCCCATTCACAAGATAAACGTATTCTCAAACAAGTTCTTGATCATTGCTTTTATGTTTAGCGTAATTCTCTTTGTCGCTGCGGTTACGCTTAGCCCGTTAAGAACGCTTCTTTCTCTTACAACTCTCTCTGTAGGACAGATGCTCTTCCTCGCCGGGATGGGAGTCTTCAACCTCTTTACAATAGAAGCGACAAAACACTATCTCTTTTTCAGAGGGAAAATATGATAGAATAGGCTTAATATGAGTACTATCTGGGTAGTTATAATAATTCTCATTGTTTTTAGCGCTATAAATGCGGTTATAATTTGGCTTGCTATGCGTAAAAAGGGCGGAAAAGAAGACAGTCAATCAGCACTTCTCATACAAAACCAGCTTCAGGAGCTTACTCGAGTTATGGACAGCAAGTTCGGCGAGAGCACAAAGCAAATGAGCGAGTCGGTAAGGCACCAATTCAACCAGTCACAAAAGCTCATACAAGATGTAAATGAGCAGATGATAAAACATTTGACTGATGTTTCAAAAGGGATGACAGAAGCAAAAGAATCAAGCAAGCAAGTCTTTACAATCGCGGAGCAATTGCAGAATTTAGAAAAAGTTTTAAAGCATCAAAAACAAAGAGGGAACTTAGGCGAGGCAAGTTTAGAACTCATCTTGAGCAACATACTTCCCGCAACTGCATACAAACTTCAGTATCAGTTTAGTGGCGGTGAAGTAGTAGATGCAGTGGTGATGACAAAAGAAGGGATGATACCGGTTGATGCGAAGTTCTCACTGGACAACTACAATAGAGTGATTAATGAAAGTGATGAACACAGAAAAGCAGAACTTGAAAAAGAGTTTGTAAGTGATCTTAAAAAAAGAATTGACGAAACAGCAAAATACATAAAACCAAAAGAAGACACACTACCGTTTGCATTTATGTTTATTCCTGCCGAAGGGATTTATTATGACTTGCTTGTTAATGAAGTCGGTGCAGTGAAAGTAAATACCAGGAGTCTCATAGACTATGCATATAAAGACAAAAATGTAATTATAGTTTCTCCGACTACTTTTGCCGCGTATTTGCAGTCTGTGCTTTATGGCTTTAGAGCCTTCAAGATAGAAGAGTCAGCAAAGCAGATAGGCAAGCAAGTAGAAGGGCTTTCAAGGCACTTAAAGAGCTATGATGATTATTTCAAGAAAGTAGGGAACTCTCTTTCAACGACAGTGAACCATTACAACTCTGCTTCAAAAGAGCTCGGTAAGATTGATAAAGATGTACTCAAAATAACCGGAGATTCTGCTAATATCGAGCCGATTTTGGTAGAAAAACCAGAAAAGGAAGAGTAGTAAAGAACACTAAAAACATAGGTACTATGATTAATCATAGTACCTATGTTTATTTTGGTTAACCGAAATAGTTGATTTTTTGCGAGGATAGGTTAATATAGCTGATATTATGGCTAAAGAATTCGCAGTGATAAAAACAGGGGGCAAGCAATACAAGGTCTCAAAAGGGGACACTATTAAGATTGAAAAGCTTCCTAAAGCCCACAAAAAAGGCGCTAAAGTGGCGTTTGATAAAGTGCTCCTATACGACGACGGCAAGACTACCAAAGTCGGCGCGCCTTTTCTAGATAAAGCAAAAGTAACAGGTACATTTGAAGGGGAAGGAAAAGCAAAAAAAATAAACGTAGTAAAATACAAAGCCAAATCTCGATACAACAAAACAAGAGGTCACAGACAAATCTTCAATAAAGTAAAAATCGACTCATTAAAATAAATAAAAAATCAAGGTCCAACCTTGATTTTTTATGTTCGGTTTTTGAAAGCGTTTTTGAGAGTTTCTGAATCAGGGTACTCAAGCTCAATTCCAGTTGAAAGCCCTCTACCCAATATAGATATTTTTATTTTATTTTTCTCTACTACAGGCGAAAGAATTTCTTTCACATATTTTTCTGTATTTTCTCCATCCGGACTTACGGAGAGTGCAAGAACTATCTCTTTCAAGTTCTCATCTTTTATTCTTTCTTTAAGTTCTGCTACCCTTATCCTTTGTTCAGGGCTCTTCTCAAGTATTGGTACTCTCCCTCCAAGTATGAAATACTTACCATTGTAAGCTCCGCTTTTTTCAATATTTTCAAAGTCAGCGTCTCTCTCAACTATCATAAGCTGACTTCTTTCTCTGTTGTTGTCGCTGCAGATGCCACAAATACTAGAGTCAGATGTTTTAGGGAAAAACCGCCTGCATGACTCGCACACGGATACGTCTTTTTTAAGCTCTAAAATAAGACGTGAAAGCTCTTCTAAAGATCCATTGTTGCGTGTAAGCAAAAAATAGACAAATCTTTTTGCTTGCCTAGGACCTATGCCGGGGAATTTGGAGAAAATTTCTGTTAATTTATTTATCGTGTTCATCAAATACTTCTTCTTTAGTTTCTTCAAAGTCGCCAAAACCGCTTTTATCAACGCTCATAAATGTCGCTTTCTGGTCATCAAAATATAGCTCCACCTTTCCAACTGGACCGTTTCGGTGCTTCTCCACAAGGATCTCGGCGATGTTTGGCTTGCTTGAATCTTCATTAAATTTATCATCGCGATGAATGAACATCACAACATCCGCGTCCTGCTCAATGGAACCAGAGTCACGAAGATCAGAAAGGCGAGGGCGACCACGTCTTTGTTCAACAGCTCGGGAAAGCTGTGAGAGTGCAAGGACAGGTACATCAAGCTCGCGCGCCATAGTCTTTAAGGAGCGCGAGATCTCCGTAACCTGCTGCACAAGAGAATCATTGCTTTTGCCTGAAGTCGGCACCATAAGCTGCAGATAGTCCACTATTATAAGCCCTACGCCCCTCTCACTCTTGAGTCGTCTTGCGACAGAGCGCATCTTGAGTATATTGTTTGCAGGCTGATCGTCTATGTAGATCGGCGCTTTCGCCAAGTTATCAAGCGCATGGCGGATCTGATCAAACTCTGTGTCGGTATTTAGTTTTCCTGTGCGGAGCTTCCATGCATTCACGCGAGACTCTGATGCGAGCATTCGATCTACAAGCTGCTGAGAGCTCATCTCAAGAGAAAAGATTCCCACAGGGGTGCCGTGCTTTGTCGCGGTCTGGCGGGCGATGTCCAAAGCGAGTGCAGTCTTTCCCATTGAAGGACGGGCAGCGAGTATCACTAAATCTGACTTTTGAAAACCTGCAAGCATATCATCCAGCTCTTTGAAGCCAGTTCTTACTCCGCGAAGTTCACCTTTTGATTTGTGTAAGTAGTCAAGGCGCTCCCACGCTTCGCCAAGTGTTTCTTTAATCTCTACGAATTTATGAAGAGTGGGAGACTCTGTAACTTCATAAATCTTCTTCTCCGCTTTGTCTAACATTTCTTCAAGCTCCTGCGCTTCATCATATCCAAGCTCTGAGATGAAATCCGCTGCTTCTATGAGACTTCGCATCATACCTTTCTTCTGTACAAGTTCTGCATAGTGCTTTGCATTTCCTGCAGAAGGCACAATGTTTACAAGTTCCGCCAAGTAACTTCTACCGCCTATTTTATCAAGTTCCTTCTTTTCTTTAAGCTTTGATGACATTGAGAGAAGATCGATCGGTTCGTTTTTTCCAAATAGCTCAAGCATCGTCTTGTAAATTACGCGATGCTTTTCTGCATAGAAAGAATCATAAGAGAGGATGTCTATGATATCATTCAAGACTTCAGGTTTTAGCATTATGGAGCCCAGAAGCGCTTTCTCGGACTCAATGTTTTGAGGAGGTATGCGAAGATTTGATTTTTGAGATTTTTTGCTTGCAGCCATAGTGAAAATATTCTATCACAAATAAAAGACCCCCGCCTATTGACGAGGGTCTGTGGATACTGTGCTTATTTGGGGATAAACTTTAAATCTTTGTCACGCTTGGTCCTTCGTCTGTATCTTCAATTTCGTAGCCTTTGTCTTTCAGCTCACTGCGGATTTGGTCGGCTTTTTTGAAATCTTCTTTTTTTCTCGCTTCTTCTCTTTCATCTACGAGTTTTTTGATCTCTTTTGGAAGCTTTCCTATCTGTAGTTTTTCTCCCTTTCCTGAGAGAAGCTCGACTAGTTTTTTATTTGAATGATCAAGCCCGAGTCCAAGAACTTCGTCAAAAGAAAGCAGGGTAGAGCGTTTGTCTTCTTTTGACACATTCTCGTCTTTTATCAAATCCCAAACAAGCGCGATTGCCTGAGGGATATTTAAGTCGTCGTCTATAAAGCCATCAAATTTTTGTTTATATTCTGCGCTGATTGCCCCGCCTTTTTTTGCACCATACTCTTCTACAAAATGTTTGTGAAGCTTAAATAGGGCAGTCTGCGCGGCCTCAAGTGCGTCCCACGTGAAGTTTGCTTGTGTCCTGTAATGAGAAGTCAAAAACCAATATCGAAGTGAAAGAGGAGAAAAACCACGATCAATAATGTTCTGTAAATATATAGTATTGCCAATTGATTTGGAAATTTTTTGCCCCTCAATTGTTATATGTCCATTATGCATCCAGTAATTTACAAACGGCTTTCCAGTGACGGACTCTGTCTGCGCTATCTCATTGTTATGATGAACGGGGATGTGGTCAACTCCGCCTGTATGAATATCAACTTGTTTTCCCAAGTGCTTCATAGACATCGCAGAACACTCTATATGCCAGCCGGGGAATCCTACTCCCCAAGGAGAGTCCCACTCTTGCTGTCTTTTCTCTCCAGCTGGAGAGAATTTCCAAAGAGCAAAATCAGTGGGGTTCTTCTTCTCACCCTTCTTTACTCGAGCTCCTTCTTTGAGGCCCCTTGTGTCAATCTTGCCGAGTTTGCCGTAGTCAGGGCGTAGTGATGTGTCAAAATAAATTCCATCACTTGTTTTGTATGTATAACCCTTTTCATCAAGGGTTTGAATAAAAGCAATCTGCTCGCCGATATGTTCTGTGGCTTTTGGAAATATTATACTTTCAGTATCTATATTTAATTTCTTAAGGTCTTCGAAGAATGCGTCTGTGTAGCGCTTCACAATGTCTTTGACCTTAGTGCCTTCACGCTTGGCTCCGCTTTCAACTTTGTCTTCTCCTTCATCAGCGTCAGATGTGAGGTGCCCGACGTCAGTGATGTTTATCACTTGCTTTACATCATATCCATTATATTTGAGAACTCTTTTTATAGAGTCACCAAAAATGTACGCGCGAAGATTGCCTATGTGCGCAAAATCATAAACTGTAGGGCCGCAATTATACATAGTAACCGCGCTTTCCTTGCGCGGCTTAAATTCCTCCATTTGCTTTGTAAGTGTGTTGTAAAATTTTACAGCCATTTTTTATATTTGAATACTATGAATATAGCGAAAGTGAATCCAAGCATTATACCCATAATTACCCAAAAGTCATTAGCACTTCCCACGATAGGAAGAAAGATTGTATTCATCCCAAAAATAGACGCTATAAGAGAAAGTGGGAATGTGATGAAGGCCATTATCGTAAGTACTTTCATAACCTCGTTTTGTTTCGTCGAAACCAGAGAATTATTAGTCTCACGCAGTTCATTTAATGAGTCTGTATGCTCGCGGATGATGTTATTTATTCTGTAGTACTCACTGATGATTGATCTGATTTGATGGACGAAATCCTTGCCAAAGAATTTAGTCCCTGCTTCCTCAAATGATTCAAGGACTTCTTTGTGAAGCGTGAGAGCCTGCCTGAAATTAAGTAGATCACGGCTCACGATTGAAAGCGAGATGACCATCTCTTTTTCATGACCGGTGAAGATGTCTTCTTCTATCGTCTCAAGCGCATCATTGATGTATTCAAGCTCGTGCTCGAGTGCTTTATAAAGTTTCTTAAGCATAAAGAAAAACACAAATCCAGCGTGCGTTCCCAGATCGCTTTTATCGAGAATTGAATTCGTCTCAAATACTTTTGAGAATTTATGAAGAGGGTCAATGGTGTCGTAGCGTGTTGTAATAATAAAATCCTTGCCGATTATAAAGTCGACCTCCTGATTTTGCTGGTGGTTGTGGGTGTGCCTGAAAGCAGGGAAGTGAAGGATCATGTATAAAGAGTTGCCATAAAACTCAACCTTGGGTTTTATGGTAGGTATAAGAAGCTCCTCTGCAGCAGAGGGGTGAATAGAATATTCCTCCATTATTTTGTGCACCTCTTCTTTAGTGGGGGACTCCAAGTCTATCCACGTTACATCTTTATGGGTATATTTTGTGAGCATTCACTTATTATAACTATTTGCAAATTTTCCAACAAGCTAATTTTACACATCTGTTTTTTGTTTGACTGCGTACTCATTTTTTGCGATACTTATGACACATATGAAATTTTTCTCCCAGAATTCTGTTTTTACTATAGTCGTTACAGTACTGCTGGTCGCGGCAGCGTTTTTTTCTGGTTTATTTGTAGGCAGAGATGTGGATGGAGGGTCAAGTGTTTCATCTACGTTTTCAAACGGCACTCTTCAGCCTGCTGTTATTGATTTTTCTCCCTTATGGAAAGCGTGGAACGCAATCAATGAGAAATTTGTCCCTGCAACTACCACTGACCCCGTGACAGACGAAGATAAACTTTACGGCACTATACAAGGACTTGCAGGGTCACTAAATGATCCATATACAGTATTCTTGCCGCCAGAAGATTCAGAGATTTTTGAAGATGATATAAGCGGGAACTTTGAAGGAGTTGGAATGGAGATCGGAATAAGAGACAATATTCTTACAGTTATTGCGCCTCTGAAAGGTAATCCAGCGGAGCGTGCCGGTATTAGAGCAGGAGACAAGGTCGTAAAAATTGACGATACAACTACAGAAGGCATGACAATAGACAGAGCTGTGAAGCTCATTCGTGGAGAGGGCGGAACAGCTGTACTTCTTACAATACTTCGGGAAGGAGAGGATGAGCTTTTGGAGATTGAAGTTATAAGAGATGTAATACAAATCCCAACTATTGAAACCGAACTTCGTGAAGACGGTGTGTTTGTAATAAAACTCTTTAACTTCTCTGCAATCTCAGCAAATCTTTACAGAGAAGCGCTTCGGGAATTTATTGAAACAGGAACAGATAAAATGCTTCTTGACCTTCGTGGGAACCCAGGAGGATTTCTCGAGGCGGCGATTGATATGGCGAGCTGGTACTTGCCGGCGGGGAAGGTAGTAGTGACTGAAGACTTTGCGGACAATGCTAAACCTCGAATTCACAGAAGCAAGGGATATAATATTTTCAACGATAAATTAAAGATGGCGATTCTTGTAAACCAAGGTTCTGCATCAGCTTCAGAGATTTTAGCAGGAGCGCTCCAGCAGCACGGCAAAGCAACTTTAGTGGGAGAGAGTACCTTTGGAAAAGGTTCAGTGCAGGAGCTTGTGAAGATTACTCCCGACACATCACTTAAGATAACAATCGCACGCTGGTTGACACCAAACGGAGCCTCAATCTCGGACGGCGGGCTTACGCCTGATGTAGAAGTTGAGCTCACAGTTGAGGACTTTGAAGCAGGACTTGACCCGCAATTTGATAAAGCGGTAGAATTGTTAATTAAATAAAAATTATGAAAATTATATTACTAAAAGATGTTGCAAAGGTTGGGCAGAAGTTTGATGTTAAAAATGTATCAGATGGATATGCTATGAATTTTCTTTTTCCTAATAATCTCGCAGAGCCGGCAACAGAAAAAAAGATCAAAAGTCTTGAAACTGCAAAGCTTCAGCACGAAGCGGAAGACAAAGTGCATCAGGATCTTCTGCTTAAGAACTTGAAAGCACTTGACGGCGCAAGTGTTGAGATGGAAGGGAAGGCAAACGAAAAAGGACATCTTTTCAAAGGTATCCACATTGAGGAGATAGCAGAGGAACTAAAGAAGCAAGATCATATTGATCTGAAGCCGGAATACATACAGCTTGAACATCCTATAAAAGAAGTAGGGGAGTTTGATGTCACAGCAAAAGTCGGAGATGCAAAAGCAGTGTTTAAATTAGTTGTAAGTAATATTGCTTAAACAACATCGACGACTTTTTTTACTATCTTTTTGCCGTCGTAGTGGAGTTTTCTTTTTGCACGGAAGTTTACTTTTCCGTCCTTCAGGGCAAATAGAGTATGGTCTTTGCCTGTACCTACGTTTTTGCCGGCTATTATTTTAGTTCCTCTCTGGCGCACGATAACAGAGCCGGTTTTTGCAGTTGCTCCGGAGTATAACTTCGTACCCAAGTATTTGGGATTTGAATCGCGTAAGTTTTTGGCTGAACCGCCAGCTTTCTTATGTGCCATAGTTGTTTACGAATGAAATGAGTAACTACAACTATGAGCATCCGCCTTAGGCGGACGCCATAGGTATAATCACTACATATTGATATAATAACCACATGATTATAGGGGATTATTGGAGAAAAAGCAAGGAGAAAATTGACGATCTGACACGCGGTGATTTATATATAGTTGCTATCATAATCCTAGTTGGATTTGCAGGTTTTGGTCTAGGTAGGCTATCTCTAATTGAAGATAGTAGGGATCCCGTGAGGATTGAGTTCCCTAAATCTCTTTCTGCAAGCGTTCTGAATTCTAGCAAGACACCCGAAGGCACTGCAGTGCCTTCGGGTGATAACGGCCTTCTGGTAGCCTCCAAGAACGGCTCTAAATACCACTATCCGTGGTGTTCCGGAGGAAAGCGGATATCAGAGAAGAACAAAATTTGGTTTGATTCGGTAGATTCGGCAAGAAAAGCAGGTTACACTCCTGCAAAGAACTGCAAAGGGCTAAAATAGTTGTCCACATAATCAGCTGATTTTCTATAGGACATTATAAAGGACAGTGTCATAATTTTAGTAGAGCAGAGCAATAGCTCATTTACATAAGTTTTTCTGATTTTTTAGTGAGGAGGATAAAAAATGAGAAAATATACTTGTTTGTTGATAGTAATTCTGGCAGTTTTTTTGTTGGTACCATTTAGTGTTTATGGAGAGAAAATTTCTGGCCACAAGCCATCTGATATACTTTCAGAGAATGAAAAAAATTATGAACACAACAAGTTGGTATACACAGATTGGTGCGAACAAATGTTTAAATTTGGCTCTTATGTTAGTAAAGCATACGAGGAAATTGCGTTTAACATCAAGTTTTTACCGGAACCTCCTAAAACAGATGAATGGCAAACACCTTCCGAAACACTAAAGTTTAAGACAGGAGATTGTGAAGATGCGATGCTTTTATTTATGGATGGACTGGCTTTAAGTCAGGATAATGCATGGATAGTCTGGGGGTGGGTAGTAGACAATGAAACTGGCCTAAAACAAGCGCATGTATGGTGTGAACTTACAGCAAGAGATGGGGAAAAGTATATCGTTGAAGGCTACTCAGATGACTGGAATGGTATAATCCCAATAAGTATAGTTGAGAAATCTGAAATTAGAAGACCTACTTTTAAACTATCGTGTTCTGAATTCAACAAAATGTATAGGTTTTCTCCTGAGAAATGGCTTATTTTTACAGAGTATCGTGAAGTTCTAGTCGCTTTAGGTGAATGTGAGACATATGGAGCTGGATATATGACTAATGAGGTGATTCTATATCAGAATCCTTATGATAGCACTAGAGTTTTTGATAAAGATCAGGTAAGAAAACTTGTAAAAAAACTACACAAATTTTTTTCAAGGGAAAGAGAGCTATGGTAATAAAAGAAGAAATTTGAGCCGATGATTCATAATATATTGAATCATCGGCTTTTTTGTATGGAGAAATTGCGGTACAATAAGCCCATGATAGTAGTAGATGTAGAAGCATCAGGCGTTGATTATAACAAGCACTCCATCGTGAGCATCGGCGCGCTTGATTTTGATAATCCGACCAATCAGTTTTATGATGAGTGCAAAATCTGGCATGGGGCGCATATTGATGATGAAGCGCTTGAAGTAAACGGCTTCACAGAAAAAGAAATCACAGATCCTGCAAAGAAATCAGAGGCAGAAATAACGAAAGCATTCATCGCATGGGCGAGTGACGTTGACGACTATACAATGGCGAGGCAGAACGTTTCGTTTGACAGAGATTTTCTGCAGGCCGCAGCGCATAGGGGACATCTAGACTGGCCGTTTGCACACAGAGCAATTGACGTTCACACGCTTGCATATATGCACATGATAAAAAGGGGAATCAAACCTCCTATAGAGAAGCATCACACTGCACTTAACTTGGATAAAGTTCTAAATTATGTAGGGATTCCTGACGAGCCCAAACCGCACAATGCTTTGACTGGAGCAATGTCTCACGCTGAAGCAATCTCAAGACTATTGTATGACAAAAAATTATTAGATGAGTTTAAAGAATATGAAATCCCTTGGTTAAAAACATGATGTACGAAGCTATAAAAAATTTCAATAAGCAATTTGAATATGAGCCTGTTATAGAAAATGCTGATAAGTTGGAAAAGAAAGACAAATTTATCATTGCCGGTATGGGAGGTTCACACTTGGCTGCCGGGCTTCTGAAAATCTGGAAGCCAGATATTGATTTAACGATCCATAGAGACTACGGATTGCCTAATGTTTCAGATAGTTTAGTTATTTTAAGTTCATATTCCGGAAATACAGAAGAAGTAGTTGATACATTTGAAAAGGGGATTGAAAATGATATACCAATGGCTGTAATATCTATAGGAGGCAAACTTATAGAATTAGCGGAAGAACACTCTCTTCCATATATACAAATACCCGACACTGGCATTCAGCCAAGAAGCGCGCTTGGGTATTCTTTAAGAGCGCTTCTTAAACTAATAGGGGAGGAAGAAATATTGGAAGAATTAAAAACTCTCACAGATACACTTGATCCGTCTTCATATGAAGTCCAAGGTCGAACCTTGGCAGAGAAACTCAAAGGCAAAGTTCCTGTGATTTATTCTTCAACACGTAATATGCCGATAGCATATAACTGGAAGATCAAGTTCAACGAAACAGGTAAGATTCCTGCTTTCTATAATGTCTTTTCAGAGCTTAATCATAACGAGATGCAGGGATATACAATAAAAGAGCTGTCAGAGAAATTTCACTTTATAATTTTGAAAGACCTGCCTGCGCAGACAGGTAAAGAAGATAACTCTAGAATCTTGAAAAGAATGGAAGTGTTAGAGAAGATGTATAAAGATAGGGGAATGTCTGTTGAAGTAGTAGATATAGAAGGGAAAGATAAATATCACAAAGTTTTTGCCTCGCTCATATTAGCAGACTGGGCAGCATACTACACAGCTGAAGCTTATGGACTCGAAGCAGAGCAAGTGCCTATGATAGAGGAGTTTAAAAAATTAATAAAATAATCATGTATTTACTATTTGATATTGGCGGGACAAAGATGAGGTTAGCAGTTTCAAAAGACGGAGAGACTTTTGGCGAACCGAAAATCGTGTCTACTCCGAAGGATTTTGATGAGGGGATGCGAGTTTTCAAAAAACTTGTAGATGAACTTAGAGAAGGGGAGAAGATAGAGATGGCAGTAGGAGGGATGAGAGGGCCATTTGATAAAGAAAAGACAATGATTGTTAACTCCTCGGTACTTCCAGGTTGGGATAATAAACCGCTTAAGGAAGGGTTGAAGAAAATAACAGGTGCGCCTGTTCTCATCGAGAACGATACTGCATTAGTAGGACTTGGTGAGATGTTCAGTGGAGCAGGGAAAGGGGAAGAAATTGGAGTATACATAACAGTGAGCACTGGAGTGGGAGGTGCGAGATATGTTGACTGTAAACTTGATAGAAATAAACTCGGCTTTGAGCCAGGGCATCAGATTATAGATATTGAAAATAATACAAGTTTGGAGAGTTTAGTGTCTGGCACTGCACTTGAGAAGCGCACAGGGCAGAAGCCGTATGAAGTAACTGACCCTAAAATATGGGACGAGCTCGCACACACTCTTGCATATGGGCTCTACAACACAATACTTCACTGGTCACCTGATGTTGTAATACTTGGCGGCTCTATGATAGTAGGGGAGCCGGCGATAAGCGTAGAGACTATTAAAAAATATCTAAATGAGATTAATTCTAAATTTCCGGAACTTCCTGAAATTAGAAAAGCCGAACTCGGAGATTTTGGCGGACTTCACGGTGCTTTAGCTTTTCTTAAACAGCAAAAAGAGTTAAAATAGAATTATGAAAACAAAGTGGTATAACAATAAAGCAACCCTAATAGCTTTGATAACCGGTTTTATAAGCACAGCTTTATCACTGGCTAATGTTTTTCTTGCAATAACAAAATAAAATGATAAAAACTATTTTCTTATTAAGTCTTCTGGGACTGGCTGATTCTATTTATCTGACTATAAAGCACTTTACACATTCCGATATAAATTGCTCAATCTTCAATGGTTGTGATTTAGTGACGACAAGTATTTATTCCACAATATTAGGTGTCCCTGTAGCTCTATTGGGAGTAATATTTTATGGACTTGTTCTTACTTTTGCTGTTAGGAGGTCTTTAGCTTTACTTTTAATTATTTCAAGCATCGGATTTTTGATATCAATTTGGTTTGTATACACACAAGGGTTTATATTGAATGCATTCTGCTTCTATTGTCTTATCTCTGCGGGAATATCCACAACATTGTTTATTTTAAGTTTAATTTTAATGGTAAAATATAAAAAACATGAAACGAATTCTTAAAACAGACACAGCGTTACTACTTTTGAGGTTTACATTCGGCTGGCTTTTCTTTTATGCAGGGATTACTAAAGTCATAAACCCGCAGTGGTCGGCTAAAGGATTTTTAGAGAATGCACAGACCTTTTCCGGATTTTACAGTTGGCTTGCATCTCCCAATATTCTTCCTACTGTTGATTTTCTTAATGAGTGGGGGCTGACTCTTATAGGAATAGCGCTTATCTTAGGAGTTCTTGTGAGATTAAGCGCATATTTGGGGGCGCTTTTAATGGTTCTTTATTATTTTCCAGGGTTGTCATTCCCATATATAGGGGAACACTCACTCTTAGTAGATGACCATATAATTTACGCTTTAGGGCTTTTGCTTCTCGCGAGCTTAAGTACAAAGCATCACTGGGGCATCTTTGCAAGTAGGTTAAAACGCTAATATTTGAGGTAAATAATAGGGGATTGACAAATCTTGACGATATGTTAAAATATGGAAAAGTCGGTTAGCGCCGACTTTTTTGTTTAATAGCATAACAAATAGGCTTATCATTGAAATAGCAGTATTAATCGTAGCGTTTCTTAGTTCAACTACTGTAGCTCCTTTAGTTGAGGCAGCAGCAGAACAAAAGGGAAGCGTGACTCAACCGAAAATTACGAGATTCATAGAATCTCCAACTGTTGAGCAGTACGTGCGAAAGCACTTTGAAAATTATCCGGTGATGGCAGAAGTTGCCAAATGTGAATCACGGTTCCGGCATTTTAAAGACAATGGCGATATAATAAGAGGCGAGGTTAATCGCGACGACGTCGGGGTAATGCAGATCAATGAGCATTATCATGGCAAGACGGCAGATAAGCTTGGCATCAGTTTATATACGCTTGAAGGCAATGTAGATTATGCGACATATCTCTTCAATAAAGAGGGGACTAGTCCATGGCTTGCATCGTCCAAATGTTGGGGAGTTGAAAATCATATCGCCATGTCTGCCGACAGGCAGGCCAAACGATAATTTTAAGAATACAAAACTACCGTGAGTGTAAAAACTTTCGGTAGTTTTGTTAATTTTAGGACTTCCAGTTTTGACGATTTTCTAAGTGTATTTTAAAAGGGTAGTGGTATAGTGATTTAAATTATATGTGTCGTACAATATATCTTTGACGACCTATTTTACTATTTATCTAATTTATCTACCCTAATTACTACTCCCCTAAAATTAAAAATAAAAAAAGCTACTACCTAAATCAGTAGTAGCCTTCTTGTTGGATCAAGTTAAATACATTTTTCGTTTTCTCGATTCGTTTAAATAGACATTCTTCATTATCAAGAATGTCTATATCTGTATCTGAGTAAACAAATATAGTCATTGGCTTTTTGGGATCTTCTGGTATTTCTGTGTATGGTTGTACTAAGATACCTTCAACACCGTATGCAAGATCTTCACTGTTGGCGGCTATAGCGGCACTCTCTAATTCCCATATTTCTTTTATTTTAGAGATGTCTTTCAGAATAAAGGGACCACTATTACCTCGTATAAAACTCACAGTTTTCTCAATCAATTTTTCCCTCGCTTCATCTATACTCATAAGCATATTCTTGAACCTCCTTTCAGAATTTTGAAAAAGTACAATTTTGTTTCCTTTATTTCCAAGATATTTTTAGCATTTATTTCACTAAAAATCAAGTAAATATGTGTCCCCTATCTTGAAAGCGGATTTATCTTCTAAGCGTCGCACAATATAATGAACGGCTAAACTTCATACAAGTTTAGCCGTTCATTATTATAAGTAATCCATTGGGTTTAAGTATCCAGAATAAGCGGCAACAGGGATAGTCAGTGTCGCGCCACTATTGCATGTATATTGTTTAAATTGAACGGCTTTGGAAGCATATACGGTAAAATGCAGATGAGGTCCAGTAGCATATCCTGTATTGCCACTATACCCAATTATTTGTCCAGTTGAGACTTGTTGCCCAACTTTTATTCTATCTGGTATTAATGAAAGATGAGCATAAAGTGTAGTAAGTCCATTTGCATGACGAACAAGAACCCATTTACCGTATTGACACATATATGCAACTTGAGTATTAACAGCAATAACTTCCCCTGCAAGCGCAGCTTTTACTTTCGTACCAGATGATGCGCGAAAATCCATACCGTTATGTCCTTCACCTTTATATCCCCCGGATTTAGCAAATTCAGTATTGCCAAAGTATTGAGTTATTTTTACTTTTTCTAATGGCCAAGCAAGGACACCTTTCTCTGCGGCTGGAATACTATCTGGATCAAGTTCAAATTGAAGTTGTGATTCTAGATTACGCAACTCATCCTCAAATTTTTCTTTTTCCATCTTTCGTTTAACAAGCAATTTCTCATAACTTGACTCTTTGTTTTTTGTGATGCTCAAAAGTGTGTTTTTATCATTTCTGTTTATATC
>JBHHYD010000005.1:0-17179 GCA_046757385.1 Minisyncoccia bacterium
AAAGCTTGCGCCGTTTGGTATTGGGAATCCGAAGCCGTTGTTTTTATTTGAAGATACTTTAATTGAAAACGTAGAGCATTTCGGAAAAGAAAACAATCATTTGAAACTTGAGTTTAAGAAAAGTAACGGCAATACAATATCATCAATTGCATTTTTCAAAAATAGTGGGAGTTTCAACAAAAATCTAGAGAAAGGAAATAAAATTGATTTAGTTGCAACGATGGAGAAGTCTACATTCAGAAATTACCCCGAGCTTCGTCTTCGTATAGTAGATATAATGTAGAAGTCTGACTTCTACATCTTTACTTCTATAGGGGTTGTAGAAGTCAGACTTCTAATGCTACTGTTATTTTATGAATAAAATTACACTTTTTACAGATGGAGGCGCAAGAGGGAATCCTGGCCCTGCTGGGATTGGTTTTGTTGTTAGAGATGCTGATGAAAAAGTTTTAAAAGAAGGATCAAAGTTCTTAGGAGAGACTACGAACAATTTTGCAGAATACGAAGCGGTAATCGAAGGACTTAAAACTCTTAAAAAGATATTTGGTACAGAAAAATTAAAAACTTTTGACATAGAAGTAAAACTTGATAGCCAGCTTGTCGCAGAGCAGCTCTCCGGTAAGTATCAAATAAAAGAAGAAACACTTTTCGGACAGTTTATAAAAGTCCATAATATGCAGGTAAAGGACTTTCCCAAAATTAAATTTACTTACATCCCCAGAGAGCAAAACAAAGAAGCAGACAAGCTTGCAAACGAAGCGATGGATAATAAATAAATGAAACAAAACTTTTTATATGTTTTTATAGGAGGGTTTGCGGTTGGGGTTTTGTTTCGTTCATTTTTCAATCTTGGATTATCATTTTCAATATTTCTAATCGCGCTTTCGGGCGCTATTTTCTTTTTGCATTTTACTTCCCAGCAAGGACCGTCCTTGCTGAAACAGAAAGGACGGTCCTTTTTGGCGGCGTTCTTTATTTTAGCTGCATCTTTAGGAGTATTACGGTTTGATGCAGCGGATTTGAACAAAGGAAACCCTGCTTTAGATGAAGTAGTTGGGCAGGAAGTTGTATTAGAGGGGATTATAGTGGACGAGCCAGATGAGAGAGAAAACAACACGAGATTAATAGTTAATTTTATTGATACTGATAGCAAAGCAATTATTACCGCAGATATTCATCCGAGGTTTAGTTATGGCGATACCATTAATATTAAAGGAGAGTTAAGGAAGCCGAAAAATTTTGTAGATGAAGACGGTGATACATTTGATTATGTTTCGTACTTGGGGAAAGACGATATTTTCTATCAGATGTTTTATCCACAGCTTGAACTCATAGAAAGTGGAGGAGGCAACCCTGTAAAAAGAACTTTATTTGCATTCAAGCGAGCATTCTTAGAAAAAGTCGGGAGAGTTATTCCTGATCCGCAGAGTTCGCTCTTGGGCGGACTTGTAGTCGGCGCAAAGCAGTCACTTGGAGAGGAACTTCAAGAGGATTTCAGAAAAACTGGGATTATTCATATTGTTGTACTTTCCGGCTACAACGTAACAATCGTCGCAGAAGCGATAATGCGATTCTTTTCATTCTTGCCGTATGCATTTGGAGTTTCAATTGGCGCTGTCGCAATAATTTTCTTTGCGATTATGACAGGCGCTTCTGCGACGATTGTTCGCGCGTCTATGATGGCGATTTTGGTCTTGCTTGCGCGTTCAACTGGAAGAACTTATGCGATAACGCGCGCGCTTTTCATCGCAGGATTTTTCATGATACTTCACAATCCCAAAATTCTTGTTTTTGATTCTTCTTTTCAGCTTTCGTTCACTGCAACACTTGCGCTTATTTACTTGGCGCCCAAAATTGAAAAACATTTTCATTTGGTGCCGACAAAATGGCAACTGCGAGAGTTCGCAGTTGCCACAGTCGCAACGCAGATTTTTGTTTTGCCAATGATTTTATACAAAATGGGAATGCTATCACTCGTTGCGCTTCCTGTGAATCTTCTTATCTTGATGTTTGTACCACTCACAATGCTTTTTGGATTTATAACGGGAATGATTGGTTTTGTTTCTACAATATTTTCACTCCCGTTTGCATTTATAACAAACGCGCTCCTCACTTACCAGCTTAAAGTGGTGGATATTTTTGCATCTCTCCCATTTGCTGCAGTTGAAATAAACTACTTCCCAATATGGATTGCTGTTTTAGTTTATATAATATATGGACTCTTTATGTGGAGACTTAGGCAGTAGTTATATATCATAAGTGACCGGGTACATCTGCGCTTCTTTTGCGATTTTGTGCATTGTTTTTACGACGTTTACAGGGTCTTTCCCGATTGTCGTTTCTTCAGAAAGCATTATCATATCAGCGCCGTCTAAGATTGCATTTGCGACATCTGTTATTTCTGCGCGCGTTGGGGCTGCCTCGGTTACCATTGATTTGAGCATTTCCGTTGCGACAATCACAGGTTTCCCCGCATCATTTGAAAGTTCCACGATTGTCTTTTGCGCAAACGGAACTTTCTCCATTGGGATTGATGCTGCCAAATCGCCGCGAGCGACCATTATCATATCGGATACTTTTATTATGCTTTTAATATTTCTCAGCGCCTCTTTTGTCTCTATTTTTGCAATTATCGGCATCTTGCTTTTGTGTTTTTTTAAAAATTCTCTGATACGAAGGATATCACCCTTGTCTTTAACATCAGATAGCGCAACGAGATCAATCTTTTGCTCGAGCCCGAACAAAAGATCTTTTTTGTCCTTTTGCGTAAACGTCTTGGAGCCTTTTTTGAAACTGTGAGTCTTGCCAGTTTGTACCCTTGGTCCTGATAAATCCTGAAGGATAGGTATCTTCTTATTTGCAGTGCGTATGTTTTTTATAAACTTGGCGTGGCTTTTGTGGTCTCCGTGAGAGAAGTTAAGGCGCGCAATATCTGCACCCGCTTTTATCATTTCGGATATTGTTTTTGGATCTCCGCTTGCGGGTCCTATTGTTGTAACGATTTTTATCATTTTATAATACAACAACTCGCCGACAGCCTACGGCTGTCGGCGAGTTGTTATTTTTATTAAACTATTTTATTAAACCTCTCTTCCACAACACTCCAGTTAGTATTATTTAGAAATGCATCAATGTATTTACCTTTCTCACTTGGGAGATAATCAACCATAAATGCATGCTCCCATACATCCATTGCAAGTAGTATCGGAAGTCCAGATAGAGTGCCGAGCTCGTGGTCGCTCGTCCATGCGACATGAGGAGTACTGCCTTTTGGATCCCAATATAGAACTGTCCATCCTACACCACGGCTTTTGCCCACTGCTTTGAAATGCTCTATAAATTCTTCCCATGAACCGTACTTATTTCCCAAAGCTTTAACAAGCTCAGAATCTTGGTTCACCTCTTTTGCTCCGCCTTCAAAACTTTCAAAATAATATTCATGCATTCGCATTCCGTTAAATTCAAAACTGAATCTTCGGCGAAGTTCTGCAACTACATAGCCATCGTCTACTTTCCAGCCCGAGGCTGGTCCGCCTTGGGCGGAAAGTTCTTGAATCTTCTCACGAATAAGATTCACATGCTTTACATATCCAGCATATAGCCCTAGATGCGCTTCTATTTGTTTCTCTGAAATCCCATTGAGCTTCGGAATGTCAAATTTTTGTTCTTGGTATGTCATAAAGACAATTATATACTTTTCTTATGAAGGGTGTAAAGCCAGCCCAAGGCTGGTCGGCCTCGGGCCGAAAAAATCTTAAATCCTATCTTTTGGGAGGGCTTTTAATTATAAATATTTTTATCTGGTCTGTAATTTTTGCGCAAGAGAACAATAGGCTTACTGTTGCTTTTCTTGATGTTGGACAGGGAGACTCTATTTATATAGAAGCTCCTAACGGCAATCAGGTTTTAATAGACGGCGGTAGCGGTAAAGCAGTGTTAAGACAGTTGAGTAAAGTAATGCCCTTTTATGATCGTTCTATTGATGTTGTTATAGCCACGCATCCTGACAAAGACCATGTAGGCGGGTTACCTGATGTGCTACAGAGGTATGAAATTGATTTAATTTTGGATTCAGGAAGAGAAGCTGAAAGTGCAACATACAAAGAATTAGTTCGATTAACCGAACTAAAAAATATTAGAAATATTTTTGCAAAAAGAGGAATGGTTGTTGTACTTGATAATGAAGTATATTTCAATATTTTATTTCCAGACAGAGATGTCTCTGGAGTTGAGAGTAATACAGCGTCTGTTGTCGCGCAGCTTGTGTATGGTGATACTGAATTCATGCTCACTGGTGATTCACCAAAAGCTATTGAGAATTATTTAGTTATGTTGGATGGTGAGAATTTGGAGAGCGATGTTCTAAAAGCAGGACATCATGGCTCCAAAACCTCTAGTGCTGAATCTTTTCTTGGATATGTTGCGCCAAAGTATTCTGTAATCTCTGCAGGGAAAAATAATCGTTATGGGCATCCACACAAGGAAGTTTTAGATACATTAAAACAGTTTGGTTCTGCAATACTTAGTACACAAGATAAAGGAATTATTATCTTTGAGTCCGATGGAGAGAATATTTTTATTAAATAATCCCTGCTTCTTTTAGAGTGGCGTAAGCGCCTTTCTTTTTTATAGTTTTAACTGCTTTTGCGGAGAGCTCAAGTGTCATGCTCTTTTTGAGCTCAGGGATGTAGATTTTCTTTTTTTGAAAGTTTGCCTTCCTTCTTACTTTCCCAACTGGGTTAAACTGGGTAGCACGAACACGGTTGCTGTATCTTCCGGCAACTTTTGAACTTTTTCCTGTTATCGCGCAAGTTTTCATAATTTTATTTTATCGTCTTGTATGGTATCATAAAACCCACTTTATGCAACCTGACTTTATTTTCATAATAACAATACTTATATTCTCTGTCGTGATACACGAAGTCTCTCACGGCTATGCAGCCAATTATTTAGGCGACCCAACCGCGCGTCTTGCAGGGCGTCTGACTCTTAATCCACTTAAGCATTTGGACTTGATGGGCTCTATTATAGTTCCTGCGATTTTGATTTTAACGAGTGCGGGGTTCATCTTCGGCTGGGCAAAACCGGTTCCATATAATCCATATAATCTGCGAAAGGGAGGTAAGTGGGCAGAGGCAATAGTAGGAGGCGCAGGGCCTGCAGTGAATATCTCCATCGCAATTGTTTTTGGTCTTTTAATGAGGTTTGGTATTGCATCTGGGCTTGCAACAGGGGCATTTATACAAATTGCAGGGATTATTGTCTTTGTTAATATACTACTTGGACTTTTTAATCTAATACCAATTCCGCCGCTTGACGGCTCAAAGGTTTTTGAAGCGATTTTACCTTATAGCGCTGGGCAAGCATACAGAAGATTTCAGAACTCTATAATGAGATATGGTCTTGTAGCAATGTTTGGATTTCTGTTTCTGTTTATTTTTATATTCGGACCCATCTTCGTTCGTCTAATTTCTTTCATCTTCTTCCTTATTACAGGAGTACATTTCTTTTAATAATTTGCATTATTTGAAGCTTATAGTACACTGTTTGATACTTGCGGAAGCGAGTTTTTTATTGAGTGTGATTCAAATATACTAATGCATACTAATAATACTAATTTGTTCACAGTTTCATTTGTATATTTAGTATAAATTCGTATATTAGCATCGATTATGAGTACAATCAATCAGTTAGTAAAAAAGAAAAGAAAAAAAGAGGCAGCAAAATCAAAGACTGTGGCCCTTGGACGTGGTTTTAATACTTTAAAAAACAAGCCAACTTTATATCCATCTTCTTTTAAAAGGGGGGTGTGTATAAAAGTAATGACAAAGACTCCTAAGAAGCCGAACTCTGCAGTCCGTAAAGTGGCCCGTGTTCGCCTTACAAATGGCATGGAGGTTACTGCCTACATCCCGGGCATGGGGCACAACCTTCAGGAACACTCAGTTGTGCTTCTGCGAGGCGGACGAGTGAAAGACATCGGACTTCGATACACTGTAGTGCGCGGTAAGCTTGATACAGAAGGTGTTGCAAACAGAAAAAGAGGGAGAAGTCTATATGGCGCCAAAAAACCCAAGTAAGTGCGATGCAAATATACGAATGCATACTAATCATACAAATCCGCATTCGTATAACATTAGTATTTTTAGTATAAATTAGTATATTAGAATCGATATTATGCGAAGAAAAATTAAAAGAAGAAAAGAAGTTGAAAAAGACGCGGCACACGACTCTGTTAAAGTTGCGAAATTCATCAACTATGTAATGCAAGACGGCAAGAAAAACACTGCTAGGAAAGTTGTGTACGCCACACTTGATGAAATAAAGAATAAAGAGAAGGCAGACAAGCCGGCAGTACTTTTCGAAACTGCCTTGGATAATGTTGGACCTACTATGGAAGTGCGCTCACGAAGAGTGGGTGGTGCAAATTATCAAGTACCAAGAGAAGTAAGGCCAGAAAGGCGGCTTTTGCTTTCAATGCGTTGGATTATTGACGCGGCAAAAGCAAAAAAAGGTTCTCCAATGTATAAACGACTTGCAGATGAATTAATCCTTGCAAGCAAGAATGAAGGAGAAGCTATCAAGAAAAAAGAAAATATGCACAAGATGGCGGAGTCCAACAAAGCATTCGCGCACTTCGCTTGGTAAAGTTATAAATAATTAATCAAAACAAATGGAAAGGGATTATCCACTAGAGAAAGTTCGAAATACCGGAATTATTGCTCACATTGATGCCGGAAAGACAACGACTACAGAGCGCGTGCTGTTTTATACTGGGATCTCACACAAGATAGGAGAAGTGCATGAAGGGGAAGCGGTTATGGACTGGATGGAGCAGGAGCAGGAGAGAGGGATCACCATAACCTCTGCTGCAACTACTGCTTTCTGGACTCCTACATATGTAGAAGATAAGACTGATAAAGAAAAATCATTTAGATTCAATATCATAGACACCCCAGGGCACGTGGACTTCACAGTTGAAGTGGAAAGGTCTCTTAAAGTGCTTGACGGAGGAGTGGTTGTCTTTGACGGAGTTGCAGGAGTTGAACCGCAGTCAGAAACTGTATGGCGGCAGGCGGACAAATATAGCGTCCCGAGAATCTGTTTCATAAACAAGATAGACAGAACAGGCGCAAGCTTTGAGCGCTCTTTCCAGACTATTCTGGACCGTCTTACAAAAAACGCAGTCAGGATGCAGATCCCAATCGGGGAAGAAGAAAAACTTGAAGGAGTAGTGGACCTTTTGACTATGAAGGCATATCGCTTTGAAGGGCAAATGGGAAATGAAGTAAAAGTTGATGAAATCCCTGAGAACCTGAGGGCAGAGGCAGAGAAACTGCGAGGAGAGCTTATAGAAAAAGCAGTTGAGAATGATGAGAAGCTTATGAACGACTATTTGGAAGGGAAAGAAATTCCAATAGATGAGATTAAAAAAGCGATAAGGAAAGCGGTGATCGCAAATGAGCTCATACCAGTCTTTACAGGTTCAGCTTTGAAGAACAAAGGAGTACAGCTTGTGCTTGACGCTGTAGTTGACTATCTTCCATCGCCACTTGATATACCGCCGGTAAAAGGGATTGACCCAAAGACAGAAGAAGAGATTACGCGAGAAGCGTCAGATGACGCGCCATTTGCAGCGCTTGCTTTTAAGCTCCAGACCGACCCGTTTGTAGGTCAGCTTACTTATTTCCGTGTGTACTCCGGCACACTTGAAGCAGGTTCTTATGTTTACAACACAACTACAGGCAATAAAGAAAGAGTCGGAAGAATCCTGCGCATGCACGCAAACTCTCGGGAAGAAGTGAAGAAAGTTTATGCAGGAGAGATCGCTGCAGCAGTAGGCCTCAAAGACACAAAGACTTCAGACACGCTCTCTGACGAAAATAATCAAATTATCTTGGAGAAGATTGAATTCCCGGACCCAGTGGTGAACTTAAAGATTGAACCAAATACAAAAGCTGACCAAGAGAAGATGGGAATCGCTTTGAAGAAACTCTCTGACGAGGACCCGACTTTTAAAATAAGCACTGATCCTGAGACGATGGAAACGATAATCGCAGGGATGGGCGAGCTTCATTTGGATATTTTAGTTGACCGGATGAAGAGAGAGTTTAATGTGGAAGCAAATGTCGGTAAACCGCAAGTTGCTTACAAAGAAACAATTCAAAAAGAAGCAGAAGCAGAAGTAAAATACATCAAGCAGTCAGGAGGACGCGGACAATATGGGCATGTCAAAATCAAGATTAAACCACTTGAAGCTATTGAAGAAGGCGCGAAGATTGCCAAAAACATCAAAAGAGAAGAAGGGTTTGAGTTTATCAACAGTATTAAAGGAGGAGTTATTCCTGCTGAATTTATCCCAGCAGTTGAGAAAGGTATAAAAGAGGGAATGGAACGCGGAATCGTCGCGGGATACAAGCTTGTTGATATATCAGCGGATCTTTTTGACGGTTCTTCTCATGATGTGGACTCATCTGAAATCGCTTTCAAGATTGCTGGCTCACAGGCGTTCCAAGAAGCAGCAGGGAAAGCAAAACCGGTTTTGCTTGAACCTATTATGAAAGTGGAAGTTGTAACACCGGAAAAGTTTATGGGGGATGTGACAGGAAACTTGAGTTCTAAACGTGGGCAAGTAGAGAGTATGGAAGACAGAGGGATGCTTAAAGTTGTGAACGCTAAAGTTCCGCTTTCGGAGATGTTCGGCTATACTACAACACTGCGCTCAATGACAGAAGGCCGAGCATCCTCAACTATGGAATTTGACCATTATGAAGTGGTGCCGCAGAACGTGGCAGAAGAGATAAAAGAAGCAAGGAAGTAGAGTAGTTGCACTAATTTTTGTATTCTGCTACTATATTTACATATCGCCATGTGCGCTTTTTTTGTCAGTGTACTAGCTTTGTCGCTAATAGAGGGGATATTGGTAAATTTTATTAATTATTAATTACATAAATTATTATGGCAGAAGCATTTGACAGGTCAAAACCGCACGTAAACGTCGGAACAATTGGCCACGTCGACCACGGAAAAACAACTTTAACTGCTTCAATCCTGCATGTTCTTCAACTTGCTGGAAAGACAGTAAAGATGCGAAAGGTTGACGAAATCGACAGCGCGCCTGAAGAAAAGGCGCGAGGTATAACTATTGCGTTGTCTCACAACGAGTACGCAACAGACAAGCGTCACTACGCGCACATCGATGCGCCCGGTCACGCAGACTACATTAAAAACATGATCACAGGAGCCGCACAGATGGACGGCGCAATCTTGGTGGTTGCAGCGTCTGACGGTGTGATGCCTCAAACGAGAGAGCACATCTTGCTTGCAAAGCAGGTTGGAGTGCCTAGAATAATCGTATTTCTTAACAAAGTTGACCAAGTTGACGACAATGACCTTGTTGACCTTGTGGAGGAGGAAGTAAGAGAACTTCTTACAAAATACGAATTTGACGGCGAAAACGCTCCAGTTATTCGCGGATCAGGGCTCAAAGCTCTTGAAGCAACATCAGCAGATGACGAGTGGGCAAAGAAAGTACTTGAGCTTACAGATGCTCTAGATGAGTACATCCCGCTTCCGGAGCGTGATACTGACAAGCCTTTCCTTATGCCTATTGAAGACATCTTCTCAATTGAAGGACGAGGAGCAGTTGTTACGGGAAGGATTGAAAGAGGAGTTGTAAAAGTTGGTGAGGAAATCGAAATCGTCGGAATCAAAGAAACAACAAAGACAACTGTTACAGGAATTGAAATGTTCAACAAACAGCTTGAAGAAGGTATGGCTGGAGACAACGCCGGCATCCTTGTTCGAGGTCTTAAGAAAGAAGAGATTCACAGAGGACAAGTCCTTGCAAAGCCGGGGTCTGTAACACCTCACACTGAGTTTGAAGCAGAAGCATATGTCCTTACAAAAGAAGAAGGAGGACGACACACACCATTCTTCACAGGCTACAAACCGCAGTTCTACATCAGAACAACTGATGTTACAGGAGAGGTAACTCTACCTGAAGGAACAGAGATGGTTATGCCTGGAGACACTACTAAGTTTAAAGTAAAGCTTGTATCTGCAGTCGCTCTTGAAGAGCAGCAGAGGTTTGCTATTCGTGAAGGAGGCAAGACCGTAGGTGCAGGTGTGGTGACAAAGATAATTGCGTAGTGCGATGCAAATATACTAATGCATACTAAATATACGAATACATTAGTATCATTAGCATAAATTCGTATATTAGAATCGATTATGGCAACAGCGACAACCAAGCCAAAAACTACTAAAGCGCCGGCTAAGAAGAAGACAACAAAGACAACGACGACAAAAAAAGCAGTTTCTTCAAAACCAAAAACAACAAAACCGAAAGCAGTTAAAGTAAAGGCGCCAAAGAAAACAAGCGAAGTGCAAAAACTTCGAATCCGTGTTCGTGCGTACGAGTATAAGATTCTTGACAGTTCTGTAAAACAGATTATGGACACCATACTTCGCTACGATGCAAAACTTGTAGGACCCATACCTCTTCCTACAGAGATCAAAAAGTACACTGTAAACCGCGCATCGTTCGTATTCAAAGATGCTCGTGAGCAGTATGAGATGAGAGTTCATAAGAGAGTCATTGACATCTTAAACCCATCTCCTAAAGTCATTGAGGCGCTGACGAACTTAAGCCTCCCATCTGGAGTCAATATTGACGTAAAGATGGTTTAAAACAGCAAAAATTTAGCAAAACCCCTCCGCCTTTGGCGGAGGGGTTTTGGTTTGCATTTCAGCCAGCGTTATAGTACGATATAGAAACTTATTTAGGAGCTTCTCGCTTCTTTTTTATTGAATTATGGCCAAGTTAATAATCGGTACAAAACAGAATATGACCCAAATCTTCGATAGTGAAGGTAAGGTTCATCCAGCAACTGTGCTCTCCACAGGGCCTGTTACTGTTACCCAGATTAAGAATAAAGAAAAGGACGGATATGAAGCGGTACAAGTTGGCTATGGAGAGAAAAAGGAAAAGAAAGTAAATAAAGCACAGAAGGCTAAAGGCAATTTTAAAGGATTTAAAGAATTTTCCGCCCAAGGCGGACAAGCCTCTGGCTTGGAAGGTTACAAAGTAGGAGATAAGATTGATATCTCTGCATTTCAAGAAGGAGATAAGATTGAAGTCTCCAGTATTTCAAAAGGAAAAGGTTTTCAGGGTGTTATCAAACGGCATGGCTTTCACGGTGGTCCAAAGTCTCACGGACAGAAGCACTCAGAACGTGAGCCCGGCTCAATCGGCGCGACTGGCCCTCAGAGAGTATTCAAAGGAAAGAAAATGGGCGGACGAATGGGAAGCGATAGAGTGACACTAAAGAAAGTGAAGATCCTTCAGATAGACAAAGACAACAACCAGCTTGTTGTGAAAGGCGCAGTGCCCGGCAGACGAGGAACAATAGTTGAAATTAAAGGAAATTAATTATCATGGAAGCTAAAGTATACAACCAAGAAGGCAAGGAGACAGGAAAAGTAAAACTTCCAGAGAGTGTTTTTGCACTACCTTGGAACAATAACCTAGTTCATCAAGTCGTTGTCTCAATCCAATCAAACAGACGGCTTCCAGTTGCTCACAGCAAAGACAGAAGTGAAGTTCGCGGCGGCGGAAGAAAGCCATGGAGGCAGAAAGGCACAGGAAACGCGCGACACGGCTCTATTCGATCTCCGCTTTGGCGAGGAGGAGGGGCAACATTTGGTCCGCGAAGTGAAAAGAATTACAGCAAGAAGATCAACAAGAAAATGAAAGCCAAAGCGCTCTTTACTGCGCTTTCAAAGAAGTTCAAAGACAATGAAATAATTTTTATAGATAATTTATCATTTACTGGGCCAAAGTCAGCACAAGCAAAGAAAGTTCTCGACTCACTTTCAGGTATTTCAGGCTTCAAAGACCTTGCAACTAAGAGAAAAAACGCAGCACTCCTCTCACTTGGGGAGAAGGACAAAAATACTGAAAGAAGCTTTAGAAACTTTGGAAACATACTGGTTGACGAGGCGCGTAATCTGGATGCAGAGGAGCTTCTAACTTATAAATATTTGATTCTGTCTCAACCTGAAAACATATTTAAATTTTTGGAAAAGAAATTACCAGGCAAGCCTGTTAAGAAAGCACCAGTCAGAAAAGCAACTAAACCAGCAGTAAAAAAGACAGTTAAGAAAACAGTAAAAAAACCGGCAGTAAAGAAAACAACTAAGAGAAAATAATATGAAACAATCATCTATTTTAATAAAACCTCGTATCACAGAGAAAGCAACAATGACGGCAGAGAGCGGAGTATATGTATTTGAAGTTAATCCAGATGCCACAAAGAAGCAGATTGGGGACGCTGTAAAAAAATATTACAATGTAACACCTGTTAAGGTGAACACTGCAGTAATTCCTTCAAAGAAAGTCTCTTCAAGACTGCGCGGACACTTTGGAATAAAGAAGGGCGGCAAGAAAGCATATGTGCATCTTAAGAAGGGGGATAAAATTGAAATTGTTTAATTATGAAAAAGTATAAACCAACAACACCAGGGCGAAGAGGAATGACAGGTATCTCATACCGAGAAGTTTTGACTGCGTCAGAACCTCACAAAGCTCTAACAAAAGGAGTTAACAGATCTGTCGGAAGAAATAGCGCCGGAAGGATCACAACAAGACACAAAGGCGCGGGGCACAAAAGAGTTTGGCGTGATGTGAGTTTCCGATATGATAAGCGTGAAGTTGAAGGGACTGTAAAGACAGTTGAGTATGACCCGAACAGGTCTGGCTTTATAGCTTTAGTTTCTTACAAAGATGGGGAGAAGAGGTATGTCTTACTTCCGCAGTCTGTAAAAGTCGGAGACACAATTGTCGCATCAGAAAATGCGCAAGTGAAAGCAGGAAATTCACTTCCTTTGAGTAAGATTCCAGTTGGTACTTTTGTATATAATGTTGAGCTAAAGCCCGGAGGCGGTGCAAAGATTGCACGCTCTGCTGGAAACTACGCAGAAGTCATAGCAAATGATGCAGGGTTCACGCACTTGAAGATGCCTTCATCTGAAGTTAGAAAGGTGAGTGAGAAAGCTTGGGGTTCAGTTGGTGAGGTGAGTAATGAAGAACATCGACTTGTGAATATTGGTAAAGCCGGCCGATCACGCTGGATGGGCAGACGCCCGACTGTCAGAGGTTCTGCTATGAATCCAGTTGATCACCCATATGGAGGAGGTGAGGGACGCGCAGGGCGCGGACGAAGACGAGCGGTTTCTAAATGGGGCAAGCCTACAGGAATAGGTCAGAAAACCCGCCGCGCAAAAAAATACTCAAATACTCTTATAGTAAAAAGACGAAAAGTAGGTAAAAAGAGATAAAGTTGATTAACTCAACGCGTTGAGTTAATCAGGCTTGCAGGATTTGCGTGGATGTATTATATTCTATGCAGAAAGAGAATAGTTATTTTGTCATTTTTGGGAGATATAGCTATGACTGTGAAAACTAGAACAGATACAAAAAGAGCTTTTGAGATAATCTATGATAAAAAATCTTCATCAGAAGAAATTCAAAAGGTCATTGATTCTCTTGAAGATGATGAAAAGTCACTTCTATCTGTATTAAGCAATATTCGAACATTACATAGTGATGCTAAGCTAAAACTTGCAGAAGCCTTACTTGAAGAGAGGTGATTGATTTCACCTCTTTTTCTATGGAAAAGTTGACATTGCATTTTGAGTAGAAAAAGGTAAAATATAGGTATGTTAAGTGAATTTATTGAAAAACAACTTAAAAAAGCCAAGTATAAAATTTTAGAAGATAGAACATACTTTGGAGAAATCCCTGGACTTAAGGGTGTTTGGGCTAATGCTAAAAATTTAGATAATTGTAGAAAAGAACTTAGAGAAGTTTTAGAGGATTGGTTGCTGCTTAAAGTGAGAAACAAAGAAAAAGTTTCAGGATTTAATCTCAAATTTGATCAAAGAAAACTTGTAAAATCACATTAATAAATATGGTAAAGAGTATTTCTTGGAGGAAATTGGTTAAGAAATTTAGAAAACTCGGATTTGACGGCCCTTATTCAGGTGGTCGTCATTTGTTTATGACTAAAGGTGAACTCAAGGTACATATTCCAAATCCACATCGTGGGGATATCTCAAAACACCTTATTGCAGAAATATTACGTCAAGCTGGTATTTCCAGCAATGATTGGGAAAACACTTAAAATATAAAAGATAACCTATAAATACGATCGTAAGTATAAGTTACGTAGCATGTTACGTAACATGCTACGTAGCACTTGCAGGATTTGAGCCATTTAGTTGACAATAGCCCCATATTTGTTAGTATTTCATAAACCCTCCTTCATTTTTCTTATTGAAAAATTACGGCGGGGCAAGGCTCGCAAGGGCTTATTTTTTAAGCAATTATGTCACGATCACTCAAAAAAGGACCATATGTCGACGAAAAGCTCCTCAAAAAGGTAGAAGGCAAGAAGCCTGAAGAAGTGAAAGGAGCCATCAAGACATGGGCTAGAAGAAGCCAGATTTCGCCAGAAATGGTGGGTTTTACATTTGGTGTCTATAATGGCAAGGAGCATATAGAAGTGTTCGTTTCAGAGGAGATGGTCGGGCATCGGCTGGGAGAATTCTCTCCTACGAAGAAGTTCCTGCGGCACGGAGGTAAGATGCAGAAGGAGCTGGAGCAGAAGAAGAAAGAAGCCGAGATCGCAGCGGCAAAGTCAGCTAAAGAAACTACAGAGACTAAGAAATAAAAACTATGAAAGCGTATCTCAAAAACTACAGACAGTCACCCCGTAAAGTACGCCTCGTTGCAGACCTTATTCGAGGCAAGAAAGTAGATAATGCTTTAGTGATTCTCTCTACAGCTCCCAAAAGATCTGCAGGTTCTGTGAAGAAGTTAGTAGAATCTGCTGCATCAAATGCAAAAGGAAAAGAAAAGAGCGATCTAATAATAAAAGACATACAAGTAAACGAAGGAATAGTTTTTAAAAGATACAAACCAAGAGCGCGCGGAAGAGCATCAGCTATACGCAAAAAGACAAGTCACATCACAGTTCAACTTGCTGAACAGAAAGCAAAACCAAAAGCGAAAACTGTTAAAAAAGTAACTGCCAAAAAGAAAACAGCTAAAAAATAATCATGACACATACAGTACATCCATATGCACATAGGTTAGGAATCTTAAGAGACTGGAAGTCAAGGTGGTTTTCTGCTGACCCGAAAAGATACCGTGAATTTATAAAATGCGACACTACAGTACGAGGGTATCTTGAAAAGAGATTGCGCGGATTTTATGTTAGTTCTGTTGAGATAGAAAGAGGGGAGAAAACTCTAAAAATAATTATCAAAACTTCACGCCCGGGACTCATCATAGGAAGAAGCGGGTAGGGCGCAACTAAACTTAAAGAAGACATAACAAAAGTTATTTCAGCACTTCATCTGACTGACAGCCCGGAGATCAAAGTGGACATTGAAGAAATAAGATCTCCAGAGTCAAACGCAGCAATCGTCTCTCAAATGGTTGCAGAGGCGCTTGAAAAAAGAATGACATTCAGGAGAGTTATGAAGCAGACTATTGATAAGGTAATGGCAAACAGAGACGTTTTAGGTGTACGTATAGCCCTTTCAGGGCGTTTGGGCGGGGCAGAAATGTCACGAAGAGAGGAGATTAAAAAGGGGCGGATACCGCTTCAGACATTCAGAGCGGACATTGACTTTGCCCGCGAAAAAGCATATCTTCCCTATGGCGTGATCGGCATCAAAATATGGATATATAAGGGAGATGTTTTTTCTGATAAAAAAGTAACAAAATAATTATGCTGTTTCCAAAAAAAGTAAAATTTAGAAAGTGGCAGACAAGGAGAAAGAATCCTAAGAAGATTGGCGCAGCAACGCGCGGTACAAAGCTTTCATTCGGTTCATACGGACTTAAGTCAATGAAGTATGTAAGAATAAAATCAAACCAGATTGAGGCAGCACGAAGAGTAATCTCAAGAGCAATGGGTAAGTCAGGACGAATATGGATACGAGCTTTCCCCGACAGACCATTTACTGCAAAAGCAGCTGAAGTCGGAATGGGTAAAGGAAAAGGGGATCTTCAAGGGTATCAGTTTGAAGTTTTGCCGGGAGCTATATTGTTTGAAGTAGACGGTGTTGAAGAATCAGTTGCAAGAGAAGCGCTTAGAAAAGCCGGAGCAAAGCTTCCTCTTACATCAAAAGTAGTAAGCAGATAATATGAAAGACATAAAAAACAAAAATGAAAAAGATTTGATGAAAGATGTACGAGACAAAAGTGAAAAGCTCCGTGCTTTTCGGTTTGGGATTGCAGGAAGTAAAGTTCGCAATGTAAAAGAGGGTAAAAATCTTAAACGTGAGATCGCGCAGATATTAACTGAAGTAAACTCTAGAAACCAGCCCAAGGCTGGTCAGCCTAGGGCTGAAAATAAGTAATTATGAATGAAAAGCAAGTAAAAAAAGAAGACGCCTCAAAGAAGAAAAAAGTTCTCTCCGGTGTTGTAGTGTCAGACAAGATGAAAGACACGGCTGTTGTCGCAGTTGAGAGGTTTGTAAAACATCCAAAATATGGAAAGTTTATAAAGCGTGTCAAAAGATACAAAGCGCATGACAAGGACAACGTGCACAAGATGGGAGAAAAGGTCAGTATTGAGTCTACAAAGCCCATTTCTAAAGACAAGGCATTTAAAATAATTTAATCATGATTCAGCCGCAAACATTAGTAAAAGTGACAGACAACTCCGGAGCAAAAATCGGCAGGGTTTTTAAGATTATAGGGGATTCTAAGAAAAGATACGCTCGTATTGGAGATGTGGTTGTGCTTTCCGTACAGACTGCTGAACCAAGAAAGCAAGTCAAGAAAAAGGAGGTTTTGCGGGCAGTTGTCGTAAGGCAGAAGAAGCCTTTCAGAAGGAAAGACGGGTCTTATATCTCATTTGACGAGAATGCAGTTGTAATTATAGAAAAGGAGAAGAAAGAACCAAGAGCCGGAAGAGTCTTCGGGCCGATTCCAAGAGAGATCGCAGATCTTGGATACCAAAAGATAGTCTCGCTTGCTCCCGAAGTAGTTTAACGATGCCAATATACTAATGCATACTAAACATACAAATACATTAGTATCATTAGTACAATTTGTATATTAGAATCGATACATTATGAAAATAAAAACAAATGACAAAGT
>JBHHYD010000006.1:0-14708 GCA_046757385.1 Minisyncoccia bacterium
GTTTAGGATGGTTGGAGTTTTCCAGGATGGCGATTCTGCTTGGTGTCCTGGGAGTAGGTCTTCTGTCGCTGGTCGTATTGGCCAAACGCTGGAGCGAGGTTCGGGCGTTCCTGACGCAGAACTGGCGGCTGCTTTTAAGCCGAACCTGCCTTCTTTAATATGCTCCGGGACCCAATTTATACCCTTGTTTTCTCTAACTAATTTATCTTTCAAGTCCGACATCCTTATATACCAAGAATCCCTAGCAAAATAAATTAGAGCAGTTTTACATCTCCAGCAGTGCGGATATGTGTGTTTTATTCTTTCTTTGGCAAAAACTTTATCATCTAAATCTTCGATTATTTCTTCATTAGCGCCTCTTACTTTTTTATCTTCAAGAAAATTTGTTCCCTTTATAAATCTTCCTACTTCGTTTACAAGATGAAATTTAGGCAAGTTTTCTTTTGTTCCAAGGGCAAAATCATCTACTCCGTACATCACAGCGGTATGCACAATCCCCGTACCGTCTTCTGTGGTTACAAAATCTGCAGAATATACTTTATATGCATTTTTAAACTTTTCTAACTCACTTTCAGAGGATAGGTTTTTAAGATATGGGTATAATGGTTCATATTCTATACCAACTAAATCTTTACCTTTCATCTCTTCAACAATCTCGTAGTCTTGATCTACAAAAATATCTTTGACTCTTTCGTCTGCGACTATAAAAGTATCTTTACCGATTTTTAATTTCTTATACGCGATTTTCTCGCCAACTGCTAACGCTACGTTTCCAGGAAGTGTCCAAGGGGTTGTAGTCCACGCAAGTAGATATGTATTTTCTTTTCCAACAACTTTAAACTTTACAGTCACAGACATATCGTGGACTTCTTGATATCCTTGAGCTAACTCGTGACTTGAAAGGCCTGTACCGCAACGCGGGCACCAGTTTACAATCCTATAATCTTTGTATAAAAGTTTTTGGTCATTAACTTTTTTTATAACATTCCATACTGATTCCATATATTCCGGTTCATATGTAATGTATGGATTTTCTTTTTCAAGCCAAAAGGCGATTCTTTGTGTGAACTTTTCCCACTCGTCAATATGTTTCCAGACACTTTCTTTACATTTTTTATTAAACTTTTGGATTCCGTATTCTTCAATTTCCTTTTTAGATTTGAAACTAAGTTCTTTTTCAACTTCAATCTCAACGGGAAGTCCGTGTGTGTCCCAACCCGCTTTTCTACGCACATGATACCCACGCATCGTTTTATACCGAGGAATAGCATCCTTAAAGGCCCGCGATTCCATGTGGTGAATACCTGGCTGGCCATTTGCGGTCGGTGGACCCTCATAGAAAATAAATTTTCCCTCGAGAGCTCTCTTTTCCTGCGATTTTTCAAAGATTTTGTTCTCATCCCAAAACTTCAGAATTTCTTCCTCCTTTTTAGCAATTTCGTTTTTTTGTTTATTTTCTTTTTCCATAATTTACATCCTTTCTGGTGCTTTTATCCCCAAAAGCCACAGGCCGTTTCTAATTGTGTTTGCGAAACTTTCAGTTAGCGCGACTTTATAGCCGGCAGTTTCACTTTCTTCAACTATTTTTTCTTTTGCATAAAAACTATTAAACGCTCCTGCAAGATCTGTTAAGTATGTAACAATGTAATGCGGCTCGTATTCTTTATTTGCTCTCTCTACGATTTCCGGGAATCTATATAAAAGTTTTTCAAGCTCTGTAATCTTTTCCCTAGGGATATCCTTAGGATTAATCCTAGGATTAATTTTCTCTTGTTTAGCTTTCTCTAATACAGAAAGAGCTCGTGTGTGAGCGTATTGCAAGTATGGCCCTGAATCACCCTCAAACGAGAGAGATTTGTCCATATCAAAGATAATGTCCTTACCGGCAGACTGCTTTAATATTGAGTATTTTATGGCTCCTACGGCGATTTCTTCTGCGATTTGGGCCTTATCTTTCGGCCCAAGGCCGACCAGCCTCGGGCTGGCAATATCAGAATCTTTCATTTTCTCTACCACTCTTTCTTTCACCTCGTCAATCAAAGACTCTGTTGTAATCACATCTCCAGTTCGCGACGACATCTTTCCGCTCGGGAGTCGCATCATTCCATGTGTAATATGTTTTGTCATCTCTCTAAGCTCTGGAAAGATTTGTTTCATTGCTTCAAGCACAACTTTGTAATATTCTTTTTGTTCATTTGCTGTTACGACAATTGATTTATCGTAATCATATCTTTTGTTTTTAATTTTCGCTAAAGCCAAGTCTTTTGCTTCGTAAGTCGGGAGCTTGTCTGAATTTAAAAACACTCTTGTATGAAGTCCATACTTTTCCCCTTTGAAGATTACTGCACCGTCACTTTCTTCAAAGATTTTTCCGGTATTTTCTTCAACAAGTTTTTTACCAACTGGACTTGATTCGCTTTCAAAGAAATATTCATCAAATTTTGTTCCAAGCTTCTTATAAATTTCTTCAAAATGTTCGAGTGATGATTTTCTCCCTTCTTCATAGAGTGAATTTAATTTTTCATCACTTTTTTCATAGATTTTTTTATTTATCTCTTTTATTTCATCCTCGTTGCCTTCATAATTCTTTGCACCATATGCATAAGCTTCCAGCAAGGACCGTCCTTGCTGAAGGCCCCAAATAGCTTTTGCAACATGAAGACCGACATCCCCTTGATAGTTTGCACGTTTAACTTCAGCGCCGGAGAATTCTACAATTCGCGAGATTGATTCGCCGATGCTGTTGCTCATCAAGTGTCCTATGTGAAATTCTTTAAATGGATTTGGGTCCGTGTACTCAACAATTGTTTTTTGTTTTTTTAGAGAATCACTCCCTCCCCATTTGTCTTTTGCTTTTATAATCTCGTTTAAATTTTCAGCAAAAAATTCTTTTGATAAATAGAAGTTTATAAATCCAGCTCCCGCAACTTCTACCTTCTCAACAAGCTCTGGTTTATTTCGTTCGATATATCGAACGATTTCTCCTGCTAATTCTTTTGGATTTCTTCCAGCCTTTTTAGCAATAATCATTGCGGTATTTGTAGAATAATCCCCATTAGAGAGGTTTGTGGGGTGCTCTAGGTGGATTTCGTCCACATCAAGAGAAAGGCTTAAAACAGCCTCTTTTATTGCCTTTTTTAGCGTATCTGCAGTCATTTAATCAGTATATCAGGAATTGGAAATTTATTGGAGAGCTTCTTGGTCTCATTTGCAATCTCTTGCTTTTTGCTTTTCGGCCCGAGGCCGACCAGCCTTGGGCTGGCGTCGTTTTCATTCTCAAGTGCATCAAGTATCAAATTTGCTACAAGCTCACATTCTTTCTCTTTTAGTCCGCGAGTTGTTATAGCAGGAACTCCTACACGGATTCCGGACGGATCTTTCGCTCCTCGCTTGTCATCTGCGATGACATTCATATTAACTGTGATACCTACGCTCTCAAGAACTTCCTGCGCCTCTTTCCCAGAGACGCCGAGTGAGCCAAAAACATCTGCAAGTATCATGTGATTTGTTGTCCCTCCTGCGATCATCCTGATATTTCTTTCCTTAAATACTTTCTCCATAGCTTTTGCATTTTTAAGAACTTGTTTTGCGTATTCTTTGAATGCCGGCTCGAGTGCTTCTTTAAAACAAACCGCCTTTGCAGCTATCATGTTCATATGAGGTCCGCCCTGAATGCCGGGGAATACTGCTTTATCAATTTTTTTTGCCAACTCTTCATTTTCGCGGATTAAAATTAAGCCCCCGCGCGGACCGCGTAGAGATTTGTGAGTTGTTGAAGTCATAACATCAAAACCTGCGTCAAATGGGTTTTCAAGTGCGCCGCCTGCAATCATCCCTGCTATGTGCGCAATGTCTGCTATAGCATATGCTCCAACTTCGCGCGCGATCTCGACAAACTTCTCATAATCAAGATCTCTTGTGTACGCAGAGAAACCAGCGACAATAATTTTTGGTTTATGCTCGCGCGCAAGGCGCGCGAGCTCGTCATAATCAATCTCACCTGTATCAATATTACTCATCTTGTAATGAACAAACTTATAAATTTTTGCAGGGAGTGTTGCATGGTGCCCGTGCGTCAGATGCCCTCCGTGCGATAAGTCCATCGCTAGAATTGTATCTCCCGGCTTTGCAAGTGCAAAGTAAGCGGCGATGTTTGCAGGATCGCCAGAGAGAGGCTGTACGTTTGCGAACTTACAGCCGAAGAGTTTGCAGGCTCTCTCAATCGCAATCCTCTCCACAGAATCAGTAAATTCCTGCCCGGAATAATAGCGCTTACCTGGGTACCCTTCAGAGTATTTGTTGGTAAGGACAGAACCACTCGCTTCCCTCACAGCGCGCGATACATAGTTCTCAGAAGCAATGAGATTTATCGTCTCTTCCTGCCTTTTTTCCTCGCCAGAAATCGCTTTATAGACCTCTTCATCCTCCTTTTTTATATAATTCAAATCCCCGTGTTCCATAATGTGCAAGTATAGCACGACAAACCAATAAAAAAATCCCCCAAATCGCTTCGCGATTTGGGGGAAGTAATCAATTACAATTTACCATTCAATTTTCTTAAAATGCTTACTTAGTGATGGTCCGCTTCCTGTGTAGTTAGACCCAGTTTGTCCATATAATTTTTCAGGAATTTCAGTTGTCATCTCAAAATTCATTTTACAGATCGGCTGTCCATCATAAATCCTGCATGGAACATCCCTTGCCCTGACTTCAAGAACAACATTAGTACCAAGTTCTCCTCCAAAAGCATTGTCAAAGAATCCTGCGTAATGAGATCTAAATTCTCCAATACTTGCTTCAAATATAGAAATTTCTGCAGCACATTCTTGTGGTATTTTTACTTTCTCTTTAGATGCAAGTAAGTAAAAACATCCAGGCTGAAGAACAATTTCACCATTTTTAGAATGTATCGGAATCCAAAAATCTTCTGATTCATAATGATTAGTTCTAAATAAATCTATCTTGTCTATAGGATTAGATAATGCTTGAAATCCAACAATGTCTCTTTTCAGATCAACATGAAAATAAAGACCGCTATTGTGTAGCTTTGCATCTTGAACAGGAATAACTTTCCCATCGTTTGAATAAATTAGTCCATGTTTTGCATGAAGAAGTCTTAAGTCATTGTCGCAAAGAAAACGACTTTTGTCCTGAACTCTAATTCTAAACTGTACGAGTTCAAGAGAAGGTTTAATACCTACTGAAAATGAAAGTGGTACTATTTCCAAATATATTTCTCCTCTATAGCCCGGCCTCACAACATCATAGTGCTGCATGTCATTACTTAAAACTCTTACAAACACATCTGTTCTTCCTGTAGAACTCTTTGGGCTAAAAAAAGCCGAGAATTCATCTGTTAGATTAAATCCTTCTTGTAATGGGACAATGTAAATTGCATTTGGCTCTAATATAGAGTCTTCTTTTAATTCAAAATCAAACCTGCAGTACTTTTCTATTAGATTGTTTACGGATTCACCAGGTTTTGGAAACATAGCCGCGCTCATTCTGTAAACTCTGGTTCCAAGCCTGCAATCAATGGTTGCGGGTTGAACCTGACTTTCTTTAATATTAGACCCATTGGATATGATCATTGGACTATTGCCGAAAATCATATCTTTCAATTTCTGATAAGGTAAAATCATTTCCTCCTCCTTTTCTATAAATTCCATGAAATATTGAATTTTAAATAACAAAAAACTTCCCATACATTACTGTATGGGAAGCTAGAAGTCAAATAATTGACTATATTCTTCTTTCAGGAAAATATTTTTCTTCTTCCTTTCGCAATTTAATGTCCCTACCACAATACCTATCACCCTCACCACATTTACCAGTTTCATAGCAAGATGGTTGAAATATACTTAACAAGTCATTGTCCGATTCTTCTTCAATTGCAATTCTTTGTAATCTTCCAAGGTGATATATTTCCTCCTGCGCACACCAACAAAGACGTTTACATTGTTCATGAGCAATAGCATTAAGCGAACCAGATTTTTCATAAGAAACCATTGTTCCATACGGCGCAAGTATCATTGCAAGTGTTCCTGGAATTAATTCACTAATATTTTTCCATCTGTGCATATGTCTAATTGCTTCGTTTGTTAGACCTAATCCCTTTAAAGCAGGCGGTACGTAAAAGTTACCAGTGAACTGTGGCGTCCCTCGATATATTGTACGATGCCGTTGATCTTGTCCCATAGTTGCAGTTGATATTTCTATTTCCATCTTTATACTATTAACAGAATTGCACATAGTTTCTGGAGTGAAATGTAATTTATCTACAGGATGTACAAGTTCAGCAGGTAGTTTGATATAACCATCATCAATTTTACTTCTTTTATACACATGTAAATTTGGTTTATATCTGACATCAATTTCATCAAAATCACAAGACATAGCCCAGTTTGTTTTTCTTCTGCGGCTTTTATTAAAAAGAAATTCTATATCTGGAAATTTCTTCACAAAAAGTCGCGCCATCTCTTCGGTAATATATCTCATTGGCGGTGTCCATGCTGACTCATACATTGATACAAGGGTTATTATATCAATCGTAAAAGCAAAAGCTGTTGGAAATATGACTGGAATAAACATTCTCATTTGCTCTTGCGCATATTTTGGAATGTTGGCCCTTATACCATCACTTGCATATGGTCTGTCTTTCTTAATGAATTCTGTAACAATTTCTTGCGCATCTGGCATATACGTACTGTAAACATCTGCACCGCTTTTTATATAATCCATTAATTCTTTAAAAGTAGATGGGCATATTCCTGGCCAAAACTCTCTGATATAAGTTTCCATCCCCTCAAAATCAGGATCTGCGAACATTTTACCTGCATATCTACCGCTTCTTTGGTCTGTGTTATAAAACGGATGAGCTAAATGCATGCCAAAAGTTATATCTCCAACGGCAATACCGTCAATAACGTACGTTAAATAGAAGTGTTCAAGTGTAGTATGATGTCCTGTGTTGAAAAGTGCTTTTTCAACATTCAATCTTTTTCCCCATTCTGGTAGTTCACTGGTGTAGCAAATCTTCGCCGCATAACTTGTCAAATCAAGTGGATTAACATTTGTATGCGCGGATAATTTAATCTCCATTTTTTCCCTCCTCCTTTTTTTCTATTCAGCTAATATTTTTTTGACTAAATTAAGAACATCTTGTTTAACTTTATCTTCCGATTTATGAGTAGTGTTCACACGGTGCCATATTTTTATGTAACGACCATCTTCTAATCGTTTCATGTTCATCATCTGGCCACATGCATTAAATCCTTTTCGTACTCTCTGATGAAAATGTAAATCTTCTTTATCAAACCGTGTACATTTACCTTCTTTGCTCTTGCTTTTTCTCTCAAGGCCAACTTTTGGTGTCACATCAAGGTAAATAATACCATCTGGTTCTACTCCTTGTTTGGCAATAGAATTTAGTTGATTAAACACATTAAGATCTTCAATTCCTCTAGCAACAATTTGATACGCAATGGTTGACCTATCAAATCTATCTGATATTACATGTTTACCAGACTTAAGTGCGGGAATGATTAATTCACTTACATGTTGAGCTCTATCTGCACAAAAAAGAAATAATTCTGTAAGTCCTGTGATTTTTTTATTCTTCTTGTCCATCAAGATTTTTCTGATTTTTGCTCCTGTTTCTGTGCCACCCGGCTCTCGTGTAAAAATAATATCCTGCCTTTGGGAAAACTTTCTTTTCAAAAAATTAATTACCGATGTCTTTCCAGATCCCTCTCCTCCTTCAAGAACAATAAACTTTCTTTTTTTCTTCATTTCCTCCTCCTTTTCTCTAATTTTCCTGAAATATTCTTTTATTAAGTAACAAAAAACTTCCTACACCTTACGGCATAGGAAGCTTAAAGTCAAATTATTTTGGTTAAAGTTTTTCTAGATTTTGTACCCACTTAAAATAAGTTGTAATGCCTGTTTTTTTACCATACTCAACATATCCTTCTGACACATATTGATCTTCAGTAAGTACAACAGTAAAATCATAAAAAGTATATATACTTTTTGGTCCAGGATAACGTGTCTTTGGATTAGTGTCTTCAACTACAACTCCTTTTTCCTCAAAATCTATTTCTGATGTAATTTGCAGCTCTTCTTCAAATCCTCTTTTTAAAGCGTCTCTGGCTAATTCGCCTATATGTATTTTCTCACTTACATGTAATCTATCTCTTGGGCTATTTTCTCGATCATCATCAAAGGTCTGTAAATATTCTTTAAGTATAAGATTTTTATAAAGAACTTTTGCCCTAATTACTGAAACTGTTCTGTAAATCTTTCCACCTGTTATAACTATTTGGCAATCTTCATCTTTTATTTCATCAAATAAATCTTGTAATCTCTTAAATTTACCGGAACCGAATTTTTCAATTGGAATACCAAATATATCAAGTATTCTTGTTAAGTTAGGAACATTAAACACTAAGCACCTGCCTTTCTTTCAATAAATTTCAATATTCAATTCTTGGCATATCTTATAGTATCCAATCCAAAAGTCAATAAAAAAATCATACGATATATCGTATGATTTTTTTGTATATTTATACTTAGAGATCTGTCTCTATCCCCATAGACCTCGCTGTTCCTGCAATGATTTTGGCGCCTTGTTCTGGATCGTTTGTGTTTAAGTCTGGGAGCTTTTTTGTAGCAATATCTACAAGCTGCTGCTTGCTGGCTTTGCCGACTTTGCTTACCAAGTTCTTGCCGGAACCCTTGTCTTTGCCTAAAGCTTTGAGGAGCAAGCGAGACGCAGGCGGAGTCTTAAGTACAAAGTCAAAACTTCTGTCTTCATACACTGAAATCTCAACAGGAATGATGTCTCCCATCATCTCTTTCGTCGCATCGTTAAATTTAGTTACAATATCCCCAATGTTAATCCCCGCCTGTCCAAACGCAGGGCCGGTAGGCGGCGCAGGATTTGCTTTCCCCGCTGGGAGTTGTAACTTTAATTTTTTTTCTACTTTTTTCATGACCGATTCAAATATACTAATTTATACTAAATATACGAATATTACTGAAATTTTTGTCTGTTGTCTGTATCAATCTTTATTACACGAACAGGTTTGAGATAACGGCTTCTAAAATTGATAAGTAATCCTAACCTTTTTTCAGTTTGCTGTAAATACCTCTGTGTTTGAAAATAATCTGCCTTAGTGATTGCCTGTTTTGCCTTTATTTCAAGAACGAGTTTATCTTCTATTAAAAAATCTAATCGATTTCCAGAGCTATTGGTTTCTATTTCTCTATTATAGTTGATTTTATTTAACTTAAATTTATCCTCTAATAAGTCACAATATTGTCGTTCTCTTGCAAATCTACCTAATTCATTATGTATTTCAAAACAAATGCCTGTAAGTTTATAAGATAATTCTGGATATATCAGTTTATCGTTTTTGTTATTTGTATTATTAGCATGCATTTGTATATTTGTATCGCACTTAAATCTTTTTAACCTGAAGGAAGTCCAGCTCAACCGGAGTCTCGCGGCCGAACATTGAGACAAGAACCTTTATCTTGCCTCTGTCTTCGTCAACCTCTCCTACCTTTCCATCAAGCTCTTTGAACGGTCCGTCTATTATAGTCACTGCGTCCCCAACTGCAAGCTCTATCTTGTGTTTTGCGGTGCCAGACTCCATCCTGCCCAAAAGCGTATCCAGTTCTTTTTTAAGAAGAGGAACAGGGTGAACTCCGGACCCGACAAACCCTGTAACACGCGGAGTGTTCCTGACAACATACCACGAGTCATCATCAACAACCATATCAACGAGCACATAGCCGGGATATATCTTGTCATCTTCTTCAACGCGTTTGCCGGCTTTTATTTTTATTTTTTTCTCTGTAGGAACGATAACGTCAAATATCTTGTCCTCCATCCCGAGAGACTCTATACGCTGCTTCAAGTTGCGCGCGACTGCGTTCTCATAACCAGAGTAGGTATGGATAGCGTACCAATTTCTTTTTTGAGCTGTGTCTTGTTTCATAAATTATCGATGCTAATATACGAATTTATGCTAATGATACTAATGTATTTGTATATTTAGTATGCATTAGTATATTTGTATCGCACTATAGTACAAAATTTTCAAGTAAAAATGTAAATATAAAATCAAACAGTCCTAAGAACGCTGCTGTGAAAAGCGAGATGATTATAACGAGTGTTGTAAATATAATGGTCTGCCGCCTTGTAGGCCAGCTGACGTGTTTGAGTTCTCCTTTTGTGTCTTTGATATAGTTGATTAATTTCATAATTTTTTACTAAAAAACACCCCGCGGGGCTTATTTATCCCTATAATACTCCTATCAAAAAAATAGTCAAGAGCAACAAAAAAGCCGGCATTTAACATAACCGGCTTTTCACTCTATCCTACATTAATTGGCTTTGATTTCAGCAATATGCTCCTCCTATAAAAGGTTCATAATGTAACAATAATCAGGGGCGCTAGGCATGATTCTTTTTTTGTAAGACTGGAAACAATCCTTCCGTTTTTGTAACCTTTTTTCTTTAATTCTTCTCCCCATTCTCTTGCCTTTTTATTGGCTTCTTGGATTGCATTTTGTTTATTTGTTAATTTCAAGGAAATTGTCTTTGTCTTTTCTGGATCATTATCCTCCTTACCCCAATAACAAAATCTGAGTTCAGCTTCAAAGCTTACGTGTACTCTCTGCATAAAATTCACTGCATTTGCTCCATTTCTCATTTTTCATATCCTCCATATAAAAGTTCTTAAAATTTCTATATTTAGAATAGCATAACGATAGTATATGGAAACCCCCGCCTGCGCGTAGCGCAGGCGGGGGTTATACTCATACTAAATACTTATACTTTACCGTATCTCGTATGTAATACTAACGTTTGAAGTGATCTTGTTCTCTCCAACTGGGATATCTGGTGCCCCTCCGCCAACGTTATCAAGTGCTGCAACTTCTGCAAATGCAAACCTTGGGGAGAATGGTCTTCCGGATTCAGAAAAGCTTACAACCCGCACGAGCTTAACATCCAAATCCTTTGCAAGCTGTTTTGCTTTTTTCTGTGCGTCCTCTATTGCCTTCTTTCGCGCCTCTTCAAGTAAGTCCTCTTCATCATCAATCGTAAAGTTAAGGCCGCTTATGTTTGTCGCTCCACGCTCACCGATACCAGAGAGAAGTTCTCCAGCTTCTTCAGTGTCGCGCGCCTTAACAGAGATACTTTGGCTGACCTCAAAACCTTTAAGTACTCTCTCGCCTCCTGGGGGACATACTTCAGTGCTGCAGTTCTCTTTCACGAATTCATAACGCGGATGCACATTGTAGTTTGTGGTTTTTATATCAGTTTCTTTGATGTCTCTTTTCTCAAGAAAAGAGATGATGCTGTTAACTCTTTGCGCAGCGATCTCTTGCGCATCAGCGACAGTTTTCTTTTCCTCGACAACTGAAAATGAAAATTCTGCAATGTCAGGCACTGCGAATACTTCCCCCTCACCAGATACTGTAATCGTGTTTGTAGCAGCCACACCTCCGCCGATAAATCTGTATTCCTTAATAGAGTTTATCGTGATAACTATAAGGAAAATCGCGAGTATAAAGAGAACAAAAGAAAGCATCCTTTTAGCTCGTCCTCCTCCAAAACCGCAACAATGGCAGTTTGAGCCGTGATTATTCATATCTTCATTCATAAGCAAATTTTATGTTAATATTTATAATATGACAAATATTACCATATATGCGTTCGGAAGTATAATTATAGTAAGCCTGATTTCCCTTATAGGTGTGTTCACCCTTGGACTAAGACGGAGTTTGCTCAAGAAAATTACTTTTTTCCTCGTGAGCCTCTCTGTGGGGGCGCTTTTTGGAGATGCGATTATTCATCTTATACCGGAGGCATTCAGCGAGATAGAAAGTGCAACCGCAGCATCGATGGCTATCCTAATTGGAATAATTTTGTTCTTTATGCTTGAGAAGTTTATAAGGTGGAACCACCTGCACGGACATGATTGTGAGACGGAAGAATGTCGTCTAAAGAAAAACAATAAGATTCACCCCGTAGGCGCGCTTATACTTACATCGGACGCAATACACAACATGATAGACGGAATAATTATAGGGGTAAGTTATTTTATAAGTATTGAAATAGGTATAGCTACAACTATCGCTATCATCCTCCATGAGATACCGCAAGAGATAGGCCACTTTGCAGTGCTTCTTCATTCTGGATACACAAAGGCGAAAGCTATTTTATATAATTTCTTCTCGTCTCTTTTTGCAATATTTGGAACCGCTATTGTATTTATATTTGGCGAAACAATTGATTCGTCCATCCCAGTATTAATTGCTTTCGCTGCCGGAGGATTTATTTACATTGCAGGTTCAGACTTGGTGCCAGAACTTCATAAAACGTCGGACTGGAAAAAATCTTTTCAGCAATTTATCGCAATAATAATCGGCATTGCAATAATGTTCGCGCTTTTAGCTTTTAATTAAGGGGTGGTCGATGGGGATCGAACCCACGACAACCGGCTCCACAAGCCGGGGCTCTACCAGCTGAGCTACGACCACCATCTATTTATAGTCCGGGGACTCCTCCTTTATACCAGATAAGTGGCTTGAAAGTCGAGCGAGAGCATACAGCACACTCGAAAGACGATTGAGATACTGAAGAGTAAATTTACCTACTCCTACCTCGCCCTCTTCATGAACTGCTATAACTCTTCTCTCGGCTCTTCTAGAGAGAGTGCGCGCAAAGTCAAACATCGCTGAAAGTTCGCACCCGCCAGAGATAAAGAAGCTCTCTACTTTAGGAATTTGTTTCTCTATATCATCAATAATTTTTTCAAGTATTTTAACCTTTTTTTCAGAGATTGATTCTGTCGCTCCTGCAAGCTCTGCTTGGATTATAAAAAGGTTTTTTTGAATATCGTGAATAGTTTTCTCAAATGAAAAATCTGATTCTTTTGCTTTAACTTTGCAAAGCCCTAAGTATGAGTTCACCTCATCCATACTACCTAATGCTTCTGCTATGCTAGAGCTTTTTGAAACTCTTTGGTCACAGCCGAAAGTTTTGGTTGTTCCTTTGTCTCCTTTTCTTGTGTAGAGCATATGTTTATTATAGCAAATAAAAAAGCTTACATACTATAGTTAAAGTATGTAAGCTTTGTTTATATTAATTACTTATCCATACGGTTCTACTCCACACACAGATTCGTCCTTTTTCTTTCCGCTTATATGAGCGTTGCTTTTTTCAAGGTCGGTAATTCTTTTATATAATTCTGCATTTTCATCGTTTTTTTTAGTAAGTAACTTTGCTAACTTTTTGTTTGCTTTTTTATATTTCTCTATTTTAGAATCTTCAGTTTTATCCATTTCCAAATCCTCCTTTTAAAGATTACAATTATCTTCCAAAAGATTATCACGAATTAAAAATATTGCAATGTGTCCAGGACTGGAGTTGAACCAGCACGAGATTGCTCTCACTACCCCCTCAAGGTAGCGCGTCTACCAGTTTCGCCACCTGGACATTACGCGATTTTTTCCTCTTTCTCTTCTTTTTTAACTTCTTCAACTTTTTCCTCCTTCACCTCTTCCGCCTTCGCATCGGCTTCGGCGGACAAGTCTTTTGGAGCTTCTTCGGCCGGAGCTTCATCTTTCTTTTCAGCTTCCTCTTTTTTATTCGCCTCTTCTGTGTCACTCACTGTCTTTAGGTCAACCATCGTCATATGCCGCATCTGACGTTTGATCTCTTTAGCGGCCTTCTCTCGAATGTGGTACAACTTCGCACGCCGTACTTTTGAGCGTTTTACGATTTCAATTTTATCAATTATAGGAGAGTAAAGCGGGAAAATCTTTTCCACACCCACACCGCTTGCAACTTTTCTTACTGTAAATGTCGCTCCTGCCTCATTTCCGTGTTTTCTCGCAAGCACGAGCCCTTCAAACGCCTGGAGTCGCGTCTTTCCTTTTTCTTGGATCTTCTGCCACACACGAACAGTGTCTCCAGCTTTAACTCCGAGTTTTTTTCTGCTCTCCATATTTACCGGAGAGATCTTTATTGAGTTTTCTTTTTTGACTTCTGCTGTAGCCATAATAGACAATACTTTAACATAACTATGACAAATCCGCAATTTTACCACCAACTATTCCAGTATACTGGAATAGTTGGTTAATAACTTCATTCAAATAAAGTGGTTCTGACTACTATAGTTAACTATAGTGGTTGGGTACTATGATTAATCATAGTACCTACTATTTCGATTAATCGAAATAATGCAAATTGTTTTCTATCTTCCTTTGCAATTTCTTAGTATTCCCATGTTTTATTAATCCTAAATATGACTGAACAGTTTCTGTCTTTCCGTTTTTCTCTTTTATGTTCCTGAACATCCGTCTTTTTGTAACTGTCCGCAATACTCTGTGGTTGGGGAAATGTACCCAGCCGAGGAAATCAACACCAGAAGCAATTGTTTTTATTGATACTTTATTTGGATGAAGTTCAAGTCGTAACTTGTTCCATAGAAATTCTTTGATTTCAGGAAGTATTTCCCCAAGCCACTGTTTGTCATAAGATAAAATTACAAAATCGTCAGCGTAGCGGATATAATACTTCGCTTTGAGTTTATGCTTCATAAATTGGTCAAATTCATTCATATAAATGTTTACCATCTGTCTCTTACTCTCGCTTTGTGTATATTTCTCGGTTTTGGGTCGGATATATT
>JBHHYD010000007.1:0-14425 GCA_046757385.1 Minisyncoccia bacterium
GCTAATTTATCTTCCATATTAAGATTATGCCATTGTTGGCACCAGATGCAAGAAGAGCTTCCTAACCTGTGGCCTATTATAGAAAAAGCGGATATGCTTATCGGTTACAACTCTGACCATTTTGATATTCCGCTTCTGAACAAATATTACCCTGGGGATTTGAAGTATCTAAAAAGTCTGGACCTTCTTAAAGAAATCAAAAACTCTCTCGGCAGAAGGCTTAAGCTTGATTCTGTCGCAGAGGGAACTTTAGGTAAGAAAAAGATCGGGCACGGTCTTGAAGCTACAACTTGGTGGAAAAACGGCGAGGTTGAGAAAGTTAAGAGATATTGTGAAGAAGATGTAAGGATCACAAAAGAACTTTACGACTACGCTCTTAAAAACGGCGTGCTTAAATACAAAGACTTGGGAGAAACACGGGAAATAAAGCTTGATACAAGAGCTTGGGAGGAAGATGAGGGCGGCTCAATAACCCATACTCTTCCGTTTTAGCAAGTATTGTCTGAAGAGCTTTTGGTATGATATAGTATTGTCATATTAATAAGAAAATAAACAAATATGGATAGTAAATTAATGATCCCTGCATCAATCATAATCGCTGCAATAGTAATTGCAGGAGCGCTTTTTGTGGTAAACAAAGGGGATTCACCTAAAGTAGCTGACAATAATGATGGCGGTACAGGGCAAGAGGCAAACGTAGGAGGGTCTATGAAGCCGATTTCAGAGGATGACCACATACTCGGCAATCCAAACGCTGATATCATAATTGTTGAATACTCTGACACAGAATGTCCTTTCTGTAAGAGATTCCACGATACAATGCACCAAGTTATCGATGAATACGGTAAAGACGGCAAAGTCGCCTGGGTTTACAGACATTTCCCTCTTGCGCAACTTCACCCTAAAGCTGTAAAGGAAGCTGAAGCTACAGAATGCGCATTTGATCAAGGCGGCAACACAGCATTCTGGGCATACACAGACAGACTTTATGAAGTAACTCCTTCAAACAACGGACTTGACATGGACCAGCTTCCGGAGATTGCGGGAGATGTTGGACTTGATGTAGAAGAATTTGAAAGATGTCTCGATGATGGAGACAACAAAAAGAAAGTCGCAGACGCTTTAGCTGATGCATTTGCTGCAGGCGGACGAGGTACTCCACACAACATAATGCTCGTAGGAGATGAAAGGATCGCTATCCCCGGCGCACAGCCGTTCTCTGCAATGAAAGCTGCAATAGATGCGGTTCTTACAGAAGAAGAAACAGAATAAAAAATTAAAGATTCTCCAAAGCCTCCCAGATTTTCACCATAGCTAAAGTATCTAATTTGCAATATTCAATTAGATCAGAAAACAGTTTCTCTTTGTCTATTTCGCTACTTCCTTTTACAACTGCTTCTGTCCACAGACGCTGTGCTGACGCTCCTTCCTGAATATCAAGTTCTTTATAGGAAAGTTCTGGAACCAACACTGGCAATACTTTCTTGATAGAAGAACTACCAGAAAAATCTTTATCTACAAACAACCCATTTGAAAAAGGCTCCATCAAGTCCACTACCCTCTCATTAACTCCTTCCAAGAACTCAGCATACTCAGGATACATCTCCGCCATTTCTTCGTTTCGCTTCATTTCAAAACTTTTATACCAGACTATCACACTGCCTACAGAGCCAATATCTTCTTTGAGTCTTTTCAGCAAACTGGGAATCGGGTTATCACTTTCCCTGTGTAAATACTCAAGTTGAACTGGCTCGTCACCTTTCTTCTTAACAATATGCAGAGAATACTGAAACGGCACTTGCTGATACGGCTTAGTCTCGTCATACATTGGGACTGTTCCCATCGTCGTCTCATAATCAAGAAAATAAAGCGGGTAAGTTAGAGTATCTAAAAACTCTCTGACACCATTTTTGTCTATAATCTGTTCGTCGCTTTTTGTCGCTCTAACTTGCGCCTGTTGTTTGGCAGTTAGTTTAAAATCATCTGGTATGTCTTTTATATGTTCTATACCCAGATCTTCAAGCTGCCCCAAATTAGTAACACCAGGAGCTATGAGGTTATAGATACTATATTTATCAACCTTCTTGCCCAGTGCTTTATAAATCTCCATCCACTCACCAAGTGCTCCAAGCTTAACAAAGCGCGGAGACGGATCAGGCATCTCTTTATTATTGACGACATCAAGAGCGCGCCCGATACTTTCTCTAGTTCCATCAATCTTGTCGCGCACAGCACTTGTTACATCAGTTATGGTTGACAGTCCTACTGGATCAATCTCTCCATTCTTCACATATTGGTTATTAACATGTACAACCGCGATGTTGTTCACCTTAAGTCCTGCTGACTCAAGAACTACAGTCTGGAAAGCAAGGTCAAAACAGTGCTCCGGCTTGGTCTTTGTGCTGGATTTAATCTCGTATAGATTAAACTCACCTTCATCTGTCTTCTCTAAAACGTCACATATGCATGTTATATTATCTCCCTCAAATCTTCCCTGAAATATTATCTTAGCGCCACTGTCTATCGCTTCTTGAGTGCGCTTTGGCATAGACATATAGTCTTTGAAAGATTCAAAGCCAACCTGAACTCCATTAGGGAATCTTTTTTCTGCATACTTTTCAAACTCTTTTCCGGAGTCAAATATCGCCTGCAGATTAGCGTCCGGCTCCGGAAGCTTTGACTTGTCGTGCTTCTTAAGCCACAGCCAAGCCGGATGCTTAAGAAACATAATATATTCTGACTTAGATATTTGCATAATACGTTTTTAGAGTATACCACACGCTAGCCACCTAAACGGCTAAGCCGGTTTAGCCGTTTAAAATAGCTTAAAATAAGGATTGTTTTGTCCAAGGTCCGACCTTGTATATACTTGTATATATGCTCAATCTAAAGATCTTACTTCATTTGAAATTTAATTTAATTTAATTATGCGACCGCGCAACTTAATTAAATTTTAAATGAAAGTTACATCAACTAATAATAATGAATTTGACTTCAATTTAATGAAAATTCTTTTTTGAGCCATTTGTCATTTTCTATCTTATCAACTGTCATATAAAGGACATCTTTTCCTATCTTAAAATCCGCTTTTAGCATTACTATAATATCCTCACATTCATATGGAAAAATCCAAACGCTATTTTGAAGTCTTATAAATCCAAGATTTACTAAAGTTCTCCGCAGTTTATCTCTAGTTCCCTTTCTGTACTCCTTGATATCAAAAATGATTACACGCCATTTCTTGTCCCATTTTTTTGGTTTTTTAATTATCTTATCTCGAAATTTATACTGTATTACTTCCAACTTACCTTTCTCTGTTAGTTTAATAAATTTTTTGCCATTTTTGTCTTCAAATTTTATGAATCCTTGTCTGCTTAAACGTGCAATAACATTATCAATATAATATTTATGATATCTTTTCTTTTTCATTCCTGGAATAATATTCAGCGCCTGTAGAGCATTAGGCGCTGCTATTGCCATACTCAATATTCCAACTCCCGCAATTGTCAGTAAAACAATTTTCCCTATTTTCCCTATTCTTGTTTGCGATTTCTTGGGGTTTTGCATATTTCTATATTATCTCCATGATATCGTAGTTAAAACAATTTGTAAATTAGGATACGCGACCGCGTAACTTAATTTACTTTATTCACTCATTTCGTCCAAGGGTGACCTTTGGACTTAATCTGGCTATGCGAAAGCCAGATTTTTTATTCTATAAAGATCTTCTTCTTTTTTTATTGTTATGTAATCTTTTTTCTTTTAATTTAATTAGTTCCGCGCCAATTTTATTTTTCTTTCTTATCTGCTCTTGCGTAATAAGTCCCAGAAAAAGAAGTTCTCGAATATCGTCTCCTTTTCTATGCCAACGCAAACGATTACATCGATAGCATGCTGGCAAACAATTTGCAGCACTTTTAGTGCCACCTTTGCCTTTTTGTTTGATGTGATCTGCTTCCCACACGCCAGCTGTATCACTTACATTTTTGAGACCATACTTCTTAAAAAAAATAGTATCGCCACAAAAGTGACAGTGTCCATCTGTCCTATCAAATATTATTTTTAATATTTTAGTATTATGCATAGATTTTTAACCACAAACAAACAATAAACAGTGCTTATCAAATATCTGGCTTTCTTTCGCATAGCCAGATATTGTTAGTAGTTTTTGAGGCGTTTGGATTTTTCGTGTTTGCTGATCTTCTCCAATGCCTTTGCTTCGATCTGCCTGATGCGCTCCCTTGTAACCCCGAACTCTTTCCCCACTTCCTCAAGCGTGTGGTAGATACCATCTGCAAGACCGTTTCTCATTTCAAGAATCTTCTTCTCTTTTGGAGAAAGATCGTCTAAAATCTCTTTTATCTGGTCTGCTAATATTCTTCTTGAAGTATCTTGATCAGGTGAGGAAATCTTCTCGTCTTTTATAAAATCCCCAAGTGTTGATTTTTCATCGCCATCGTCCCCAACCGGCCGTTCAAGCGAGATAGTATCCTGATTGATCTTCTCAATCTGATAAACTTTACTGACTTCCAAATCCATCTCTGCTGCGACCTCCTCCGGAAGCGGATCACGCCCCAAGTCCTGTGAGAGCCGCCTGAAGACTTGTTTGTATTTTGCAATCGTCTCAACCATGTGAACCGGAATCCTTATTGTGCGCGACTGATCAGCTAGCGCTCGAGTAATCGCCTGTCTTATCCACCATGTGGCATAAGTGGAAAACTTATAACCTTTTGTGTAATCAAATTTATCAACTGCTTTGAAGAGTCCGAGGTTGCCTTCCTGTATCAAATCAAGAAGTGTGAGGTCAGGGCTCCTGCCAACGTATCTTTTTGCGATTGAAACAACGAGGCGCAGGTTCGCGCGAGCAAGGAGGTTTCTCGCTTCATCGTCACCATCCATGATCCTTTTGGCAAGGTCGCGTTCCTGCATCTTTGTCAGAAGAGGATACTGCCCTATCTCACGCAGATACATCTGAATAGAGTCATGTGAGAATATGTCACTTCCGCGCTTGTATACATTTTTCTTGTTAACTAATTCGGACGATTTATCGTCAAGTATTCCGCTGCTCTCTAACACATCCACATTCGCAGCTCCGAATTTCTCATACAAATCCTCAAGAAAGATGATGTCAGTCTCGATTGACGGAAATTCTTTCAAAATCTCGTCATATGTTATAAACCCTCTCTGACGCCCCTTTGAGAGAAGCGCTTTTGCTTTTTTCTCAAGTGCTTTAGTTTTTTTGGATATTACTTTTTTAGTAAGCGGTTTAGTGCTTTTTTTGAGAGTTTTTACTGGCTTTTTCTTTACAACTTTTTTGCTTTTAATCTTTTTTTTAGAAACAGATTTTTTGGGTTTTTTCACGGGTTTCTTACCACGAGTTTTGCTCGCTGGTTTCTTCGATGTTTTCTTTTTTCGGCCCAAGGCCGACCAGCCTCGGGCTGGTGTTTTTTTCTTCGGCATTTTTATTTAATATTAATATTTGCTAATTCATCTGATAATTCTTTATATTTCTTCAATGTCTCTGCTGTTTTCTTGGAGTTGTTTTCTGCCTCTGCTGATTTTAATTCTCCAAAGACTTTGACCAAATCATCTTTTATGTATTCTTTTTTTAGATGACATATGAGCTCGTCGAAGTCCTCTTTTATCTTGTCGGGATTGTCGTTTAAAAGTTCTGCCTCAAACAAAAGTCCTTCAAATTGCTCGCCCTTATCGTCTATAAGACTTTTAGCTTTTTCTTTTCCGACAGTTTTTTCCAAATCTATGTACAGAGCATCAACATCAACAAGCGGTTTACTCAAACTCTTCTGCCACAGGATTATACCTTTAAGTTTATTCTCTATAGAACTTCGTCTTGTAGATTGAGGTTGGGGACTCTCTTCCACAGCGCCAGTAACTTCCGAAAAAGTGTCGTCTTCCGGGCCTGCCTGCGCAGGCAGAACTTTGTTTACCTCTTCCCAGACAGCATCTTCAGGTACTCCGAGACGTTCTGCAACAACCGAAACAAAATGAGCTTGGTCAATCTTGTTCGGAATTTTTGCAATGTATGGGATTACAGTCTGCGAAGTCTTTAAATGCAACTTCCTCTTATCATCTATCGTATCTCTAAGTATATCAAGCAAGAAATCCACAATATGCTTTGAACCCTTTATTATCTTTTTCCACTCTTCACTGCTTTCCTTAAGTACGTCCGCTGGATCCTCTCCTTCTTTTAGATGCGCAACTTTTACATCCATACCATTTGAAAGCGCGAGCATTACCCCTTTTCTGGCAGAGGCGATGCCTGCAGAATCTGAATCAAACGCCATCACAACATTGTTTGACAGTCGCTTTAAAAGCCCTATCTGCTCTCCTGTCAGTGCAGTACCTGAAACCGCAACGGTATTTGTAAATCCTGCCTTGTACGATAAAAGTAAATCCATTTGCCCTTCAACTATGATTGAGAAATTTAACTTTCTTATTGAAAACTTCGCTTTATCAAACCCGTAAAGAATCTTTGACTTGCTGAAAAGCTCGGTTTCCGGAGAGTTTATATATTTGGCTTCATCTTCACCACCTTCAAATATTCTGCCGGAGAATGCTACTGTCCTTCCTGAATTGTCAAAAATAGGGAACATGATTCTACCGCGAAATCTATCATAATAATCTCCGCCTTTCTCGGACTTCTTTATAAGCCCGGCTCTTTCGAGCTCGTCAGTATTGTACTTGCCTTTCAAATATTCATACAAAGAGCTCCATGAATCTGGAGAATACCCAACACGCCATTGTTTAATCGTTTTGTCATCAAGACCTCTTTTCTTCAGATACTCCAATACTTTCTTTTGACTTTTTAAATTATCTTCAAAGAACAATGTCGCTTTCTCCATAATGCTATAGAGGCGCGACTTTTTATCTCTTACGTCTTGTCTTTCATATACAATCTGTACACCCGCTTTCTCTCCAAGGACTTTGAGCGCTCCCATAAAATCAACGCCTTCAAACTGCTCTACAAATGAAAAAATGTCCCCTTTTGCATTGCATCCAAAACAATAGTATGAATTTCTTGCCGGAGATACAAAGAACGACGGGGTCTTTTCATTATGAAATGGACATTTAGCTTTTAGATTACTTCCCGCTTTTTCTAATTTTATGTACTGGCTTACGACATCCACAATTCCTAATTTTTCTTTGATTTGTTCTACTTGTGTTGCCATGATTATTTTTGTGCTTTATTCTTCTTCCTCTCCCTCCCTTTTTTCTTTCACTTCTTCTACTATCTTTGATTTGTTGCTGCCTTCAAATCCTGTGCCTGCCGGAATTAATCTTCCGATTATAACATTTTCTTTGAGTCCTACGAGCCTGTCTTCTTTTCCTCTGACTGCTGCGTTTATAAGGATCTTCGTAGTATTCTGGAATGATGCCGCAGAAAGGAAACTCTTTCGCGAAAGCGACACTTCAGAAATCCCGAGAACCAGAGAGTCAGCAGAAGGGGGAGTCGTGTTATTTTCCTTGGCTCTTTCAACCGCTTCTTTGAACTCATAATTATCTACTATATCGCCCGGGGTTATGTTTTCGAGGGATGAATCTTTTACTTTTCTTCTGGAGAACATCTGCTTGATGATAACCTCTATGTGTTTGCGCGAAATAGAAGCACCCTGAAGCTCGTAAATTCTGTTTATTTCACTAATTATATACTCCTGTGTTCTTTCTTTACCGCCATATTTGAATAATTCATCTATATTAGCAGAACCGTCAGTCAAGAATTGTCCTTTCAGTACTTTGTCTCCTACTTTGACAAGAGACATTCTCCTGAAGTGAACAGGATATTCTGTGTTCTTTTTTGATTTCGCTGACTTTTCACCTGCATCAGGTAAGAGGATAATCATTTTTTCTTTACCGTCATTTCTTATTTCTGAAATTGTTCCGTCAACATGCGCTATGACTGCAGGGTTCTTTGGTGATCTCTTCTCAAACACTTCCTCAACACGAGGGAGTCCTTGAGTGATGTCACCCCCGACTGACGCGGTACCTCCAGTATGGAATGTGCGCATAGTAAGCTGTGTACCAGGCTCACCGATGGCCTGTGCTGCAACAGTTCCTACTGCCTCTCCTATCTCAATAAGATTATTTGTTGTCATATCCATACCGTAGCAGTTCTGGCAAATCCCCTGCCCAGTCTTACAAACCATTGGAGAACGTACAGAAACGCTTTCGACTTCAGCCTCTTCGATTTGTTTTGCATCTTTCGCATTCAAGAAAGTTCCCTTTTTAAACATTACATTGCCCTTAGAGTCTTTTACGTCCTCTGCGAGGATTCTTCCTTTGATATTTTTTGCAATTGAAATCTCAAGTCCTGATGCGCTTATCTTATTTATAATAACACCTGTTTTTACTCCACAATCTTTCTCCGTTACGATAGCATCCTGCGCCACATCGAAAAGTCGCCTCGTCAAGTATCCTGCTTTAGCAGTTTGGAGTGCTGTATCGGCAAGACCTTTTCGTGAGCCATGTGTAGTGACAAAGTATTCAATAGGAGTAAGCCCCTCTTTAATTGAAGTTGTGATAGGAAATTCAATTGTCTCTCCTTTTGTGTTCTGCATAAGCCCGACCATACCTAACATCTGTGTAAATTGACCTGTAGATCCTCTGGCGCCTGATTTCCACATATCATATACGGAACCGTCTTTCTTCAGAGTATCGGGGATCTGACTTTCTATCTCGTTTTTCGCTCCGATCCATGTCTCTATGTTCATTCTTCTTTTCTCGTCTTTTGAAAGAAGTCCTTCATTATATTGCTCTAATATGTCTTTTGATTTATCTTTAGCGGATTTAATTACATCTTTTTTGCCTTCAGGGACAACAACGTCGTCAATTCCCCAAGTAATACCGGAATATGTAGCATATTGGAATCCGAATTTCTTTATCTTATCTATAATCTTAGGAATCTCTCCAAGTCCATAGACTTTTATAAGATCCTCGACTAAAGCCATCATGCTCTTTTTAGTAATCTCTATGTCAACATAAGGATAGTCGTTTGGAAGCGCCATGTTAAAAAGGATTCTTCCTATCGATGTCTCAAACGGTTTTCCTTCAAATCTTTCATACCGCTCTTTTTCAGACGGCATAACTTTTATTTTTGCCCTGAATCCAACCTCGCCAAAGTCATAAGCAGTTATAGCGCTGTTTGGATTGGGGAAAATCTTTCCTTCACCTTTATCTCCAGGAATTATCTTTGTCATCCAATAACAGCCCAATACAATATCCAGCATTGTTGATGAAATCACCGGGTCACCGTTTCCTGGTTTTAATACATTTTTATTTGCAGAAATTATTTCTCTTGCTTCTGTTTGCGCCTCCCTTGAGAGAGGTACATGGACTGCCATCATATCTCCGTCAAAGTCTGCGTTGAAAGCAGGACAAACAAGCGGATGGATCTGAATAGCATTACCCTCAATCAAAACGGGTCTGAAACCCTGAATACCCTGACGGTGAAGCGTAGGAGCGCGGTTTAGAAGGACATATTTGTCTTTGATTACTTCTTCTAAGATTGCCCATACCTCAGGAATACCTTCATCTATAAGGCGTCCTGCTCCGCGAATGTTGTACGCAAGTTCTCTTTCAAGAAGTTTAGAAATAACGAATGGCCTGAAGAGTTCAAGCGCCATGTGTTTTGGAAGACCACATTCATCAAGTTTAAGATTTGGACCCACAACAATGACTGAACGTCCTGAATAATCAACTCGTTTACCCAGAAGATTCTGTCTGAAATATCCTTGCTTTCCGCGAAGATAATCAGATAATGATTTTAAAGGTCGCCTCTGTGACTGGCTCATTGCTGAAAATAGTGTGTTACCGTGTCTTATTGAATTATCCAAAAGCGCATCAACTGCTTCTTGCAGAATCCTTTTCTCATTTCTTAGGATCACGTCAGGCGCGTTAATGTCCTTCAATTTTTTCAAACGATTGTTTCTGTTTATGACCCTTCTGTAGAGATCATTAACGTCAGATGTCGCATGACGCCCGCCTTCAAGCGCAACCATCGGACGAAGTGCGGGAGGAATCACCGGAATACGCACCATAAACATCCATTCAGGACGAATGTTTGCGGATACCATCGCTTTTATGAGAGAGAGGCGTTTATTTAGTTTTTCTCTTTCAACAGATCCGGCCTTTTCAAGTTTTTCTTCAAGTTTTGAAACTAATTTTTTAAGATCAAGATTTTTGAAAATGTCATATATAGCTTCAGCTCCTATTCCTGTTTCAAAAAGAGTGCCGTACTTTATAGCATATTTGTGATACACGATCTCATCTAAGACAACTCCTTCTTCAATGCTTTCGATTTCCTGTTTTGCAGTTACGAAAAGTTCTTTGAGTTTTGTTTTTGTTTTTTCGTCATTTGCTGCTTTACTTTTCGCTTTGTATTCAGCATCAAGCTCTTTCAAGATTTTCAATTTCTCAGCTTCAACAACTTTTGTAACAATATATCCGGCAAAATAAATCACCTTCTCTACATCACTTGCAGAGATCCCGAGTATCAAGCTTATTCTTGAGGGAATGCTTCTCAAAAACCAAATGTGCGACACTGGAGATGAAAGCTCTATATGCCCCATTCTTTCACGCCTCACAACTGAACGTGTTATCTCAACACCACACCTTTCACAAATAATCCCTCTATATCTTATGCCTCTGTATTTGCCGCAATAGCACTCATAATCTTTTTCCGGCCCGAAAATTTTCTCATCAAATAGACCGTTTTTCTCCGCTCTTTGCGTTCTGTAGTTTATGGTCTCCGGCTTTGTAATCTCACCAAATGACCAATCGAGTATTGCATCTGGGGACGCAAGCTTCAAAGAAACTGTATCAAAGTTTTCTGTATCAAATGCTCTTTTGTTGTTTGTTTTATTATCCATAATAATTATGATTTCTTAAGCTGAATATCGAGCGATAACCCTCTCAAATTATTAAGAAGCACGTTAAATGACGCCGGAGTATGTGGATGACTTATCTTTTCTCCTTTAACAATAGCGTCAAATGCTTCGGATCGACCCAATATATCGTCTGATTTGATGGTAAGCATCTCCCGCAGCGTATATGCCGCACCATAACCCAAAAGTGCCCACACTTCCATTTCTCCAAATCTTTGTCCTCCTGACTGCGCTTTTCCACCAAGTGGCTGCTGCGTGATGAGAGAGTACGGACCGATTGAGCGCATGTGTATCTTATCCTCAACCATGTGATGAAGCTTCAGAATATACATAAATCCTACAGAGACATCTTGTCCGAATTTCTCTCCTGTTCTGCCGTCGTAAAGCGGCATCTTTCCGTCTTCGTTGAATCCTGCTTTCTTAAGCTCTTCTTTAATTTCTTCGTCATCAGCACCAGCAAAAGAAGGCACTATCGCCTGATAACCAAGTGTATCTGCAGCGAGTCCTAAATGAAGCTCAAGTATTTGACCCAAGTTCATTCTTGACGGCACTCCAAGAGGAGTCAAAATAACATCAACTGGCTGTCCGTCATCAGTATAAGGCATGTCCTCTTCAGGAAGGATCATTGAAATGACTCCCTTGTTGCCGTGACGTCCTGCAAGCTTGTCTCCTACTGAGACATTTCGAAGCTGCGCGACAGTGATCCGAATCTTCTTTATGACTCCTGATTCAAGTGTGTCTCCTTTCTCGCGAGAAAAAACTTTTACACCGATTACTCTTCCTCTCTTTCCGCCTTCAAGACGAAGTGAAGTATCCTTCACGTCTTTTGCTTTCTCGCCGAAGATAGACCTGAGGAGTCTTTCTTCTGGAGTAAGCTGTGACTCACCTTTTGGAGTGACTTTACCGACTAAGATATCGCCTTGTCTGACTTCTGCACCTATGCGCACAATTCCATCTTCGTCTAAATTCTTTAGTTTAACTTCACCCACATTTGGAATGTCGTGAGTGGTTACTTCCGGACCGAGTTTAGTGTCGCGAACGTTCACTTCAAATTCATCTATTCTGATGCTTGTGAATTTACTGTTCTTGACAAGCCGTTCGGAAAGAATAATAGCGTCTTCGTAATTAGCACCAAACCATGACATAAATGCGACACGCACATTCTGCCCTAGAGCCATCTGGCCGTTTGCGCTTGAAGAAGTGTCTGCAAGAAGCTGACCCTTTTTTACTTTGCTACCTAGTTCAATTGACGGACGTTGGTGAAATACTGAAAAATCATTTGTTCGCGCGAAGTTTATGAGATCGTATTGAGTTTTTTCTTTTTTAGAGTTTTCTACTATGATCTTTTTAGCATCGACATGTGTGACTGTACCATCGCCTCTCGAGATTACGACCCGTCCTGTGTCACGCGCCGCACCTTCTTCAATACCAGTTGCAACAAGGGGGGCCTCGGGCACGATAGAAGGTGTCGCTTGTTTCTGCATATTAGAGCCCATGAGCGCCCTGTTTCCGTTGTTATGCTCAAGGAAAGGAATCATAGATGTTGCTGCAGAGAAGGCCTGATTTGTAGCCACATCAATGAAATGAACCTCCGTCTTCTCTACAAGATTAGGCTCTCCTCCTCTTCGAACTTCTACAAGAGATTCTATTATATTATTTTTGTCATCATATTTTGTGGCAGCATGCGCGACGTTGTACTTTTCTTCCTCATGCGCATTTAAATAGACTATTTCGTCTGTGATCTTGCCGTCCTCCACCTTTGCATACGGCGTTTCAATCATCCCAAATTCATTTATGCGCGCATACATCGCAAGTCGGAGTATGAGTCCGATGTTTGGGCCTTCTGGTGTGTGGATAGGACAAAGCCGTCCGTAGTGAGACGGATGCACATCACGCACTTCAAAACCAGCGCGCTTGCGGTCAAGACCTCCAGGACCGAGGGCTGAAAGAGTCCGCAGGTCTTCAAGCTCGGAGAGAATATTCTGCTGGCTCATAAACTTGGAAAGCTGGCTTGTTGTGAAAAACTCTTTAACACTTGCCTGAAGGGGTCGTGGGTTTATAAACTGCACAGGGAGAGTTGTGTCAGTATCAACTGTGGACATTCTGTCCTGAATATTTCTTTTCATTCTTGAGAAGCCGACTCTTATTTTCTGCTGGAGCATTTCCCCGACATACCGTACACGCCTGAATCCAAGGTGATCAATATCATCTGGCTCTGCTCCGGGAGTATTGTTGAGTGTTATTACGTGTGAGACTATTGTTACAATATCATCAAGAGAGATTGTTCTTTTTTCTATTTCTGCATCAGAGAGCGCTCTACCGAACCTTTGATTGAATCGGTATCTTCCGACTTTTGAAAGATCGTATCTGTCAGAACTGAAGATTGAATCAATAAATTCTTTCGCGTGTGCAGGTGTTGCAGGGTCTCCGTCTCTTAGCTTCTTGTGGATTTCAATATAAGCCTCTTCCACCGTTTTTGCAGGGTCTGCCTCAAGGGATTTAATAATTGTATCTTTGGCAAATTTATTGCTTGCAAAAAGAGAAGTCATGTCCCTGTCAAAGTTTGCCCCTAAAATTCTCAAAAGGGATGTTATGGGGAATTTTCTCTTTCTGTCTACTTTTACATAAATAACGCCGTCTGGTTCAGATTCAATCTCTATCCATGCTCCGCGGGAAGGAATAATCTTAGCGCCGAAATAGATCTTACCTTTTAACTCTTGAGAGGAGAATAATATTCCAAAAGAACGAGCTAGCTGTGAGACAACGACACGTTCAATTCCGTTTATTATAAAAGTTCCGTGATCTGTCATCATCGGGAAATCAGTTAAGAAGATCTCCTGCTCTTTACTACTTCCTGTAGTCTTGTTCTTAAGGCGGACTGTCGCGCGAAGAGGCGCGTCGTATGAGAGCATGTTCTCTTTTGCATAATGCTCGCCCACTTTTGGTTTATCAATCTCAAAATTAACGAATTCGAGTTCGAACTTTTTCTCTGAGTAGTCGTTGATTGGAGAAACTTCTTTAAAAACTTCTTTAAGCCCGTCTTTTATAATCCATTCAAATGAATCAAGCTGCGGCTCAACAAGATTAGGAAAAGGCGCGAGAGGCTTTTTGAACCGTCCGAAATATTTTTTCTCTAAGAGCTTTTCTTTTGATTTTGTGACTTCTTTTTTTGTGCTCATAAGTTAAGCGTCAAGCCAACACAACAAAGACAGCTCTCTTTGTGTCAGCTTCGTAATTTAAAAATTATTTAATTATTTTTCTCTGCTTAGCAAAAAAATAAAATAATTAAAATGCTTATAATCCCCCTATTTGTCCCCTCTAATATGAAAATGCGCCAAAAACTCAATCAAATTCAGTAGTTTTATATAACCCAGAGAGTATACAGGAATGCCGTCCCCAAGTCAATAGGGTTATCCACAATCCCTCCCGGCGCACAAAAAAACGGGCTTGATGCCCGCATTTTTTTGTGCCTCTATTTTACCAAATCCGAACCTATTTTCAAAACAAACACTAACTCACGCGCG
>JBHHYD010000008.1:0-14307 GCA_046757385.1 Minisyncoccia bacterium
AAACAAAAATTGCTATAAATGGTTTCGGGCGGATCGGCAGGGCCTTTTTTAGGATTGCTAAAGATGCACCAGAACTTGAGATTGTCGCTATAAACGACATTGGAGACATCAATAATATTGCCTATTTATTAAAATATGACAGCGCTTATGGCAAAAGCGACTTTGATGTGTCAGTAGACGGCGGAATTCTTGTAATTGATGGGAGGAAAATCAATTTTTTAAGTGAAAAAAATCCATCAAGACTCCCATGGAAGGACTTAGATATTGATATAGTCGTAGAATCTACGGGGGTTTTTGATAGCTTTAATGAATCAAAAGCGCATCTGGACGCAGGTGCACGCAGGGTTGTCGTCAGTGCGCCTGTAAAAGACGAAGCGCCTGATGGTATCATCGGACAGACAGTGCTTATGGGAGTAAACGATGAAAAACTTCGAACATGTGACATCAGTTCAAACGCGTCTTGCACCACAAACGCCGGTTCTCCTGTGATGGCAATCTTGAGTGAGAAGATTGGCATAGAGAAAGCGATGCTCAATACGATTCATGGATACACGGCAACGCAAAGTATTGTTGATAGTCCGAATCAAAGGGATGCTCGCCGCGGCCGCGCCGCGGCTCAAAACATTGTCCCTTCAACCACGGGAGCTGCGACTGCAACAGGGAAGGCAATCCCGGAGCTTGATGGGAAATTTGACGGTATGGCGCTTCGAGTACCTGTAGTCTTGGGTTCTATTGCAGACATTACTTTTGTTGCAAAGAAAAACACAACTGTAGATGAGGTAAACAAAGTTTTAGAAAATGCTGCACGAGAGAAAAAATGGGAAGGAATCTTTACTACAACGAAAGAGCCGATCGTCTCCTCTGACATTATAGGAAACACTCACGGAGCTGTCGCGGATTTGTCATTTACGAGAGTTGTAGACGGCAATTTAGTGAAAGTTTTGTCTTGGTATGACAACGAAATGGGCTATGCTAACACGCTTGTAGAACATGTCATCTCAAGCGGCAAGCACTTAAAATAATTTTAATTAAAATGAATCCCGTACGAAATAATTCAAACAAAAATTCAGGTAAAAATTTTGGTGAGGTTATTTCGTACGGGATGAAAGTATTATTTGCAACAGACCATGCCGGATTTGAACTCAAGGAAAAACTTGTGCCTTTTGTGAAATCTCTCGGATACGAAGTGGAGGATCTTGGTGCGTTTGAGTACGATGAGAACGATGACTATCCGGATTCTATATCAAAAGCTGCGAGTGAAATCTCTCAAAATCCCGCTACAAATAAGGGTATAATCCTAGGCGGGTCAGGGCAGGGAGAGGCGATAGTCGCAAACAGGTTTCCAAATGTTCGCGCAATTGTTTTCAATGGGCAATGCGAAGAGCCAGCAGGCATGAAAGTACCAAACGAAATTGTTATCTCGCGAGAACACAACGACGCAAATATAATTTCACTCGGTGCGCGGTTTTTAAACGAAGAATCAGCAAAAGAAGCAGTGAAGCTCTGGCTCTCTACAGAGTTTTCTGAGGAGGAGAGGCATGCAAGAAGGATTGCAAAAATTGCAGAAATAACAAAGAATATTCATGAGTAAAATAGAAGTTATTCCTGCAATAATGCCAGAGAGTCTAGAGGATTTAAATGAAAAACATTCTCTTGTAAAAGAATATGTTTCAACTGTGCAGGTTGATGTGATGGACGGTAATTTTGTGCAGTCTGTAGACTGGCCTTATACAAATGCTCCCCAAGGCCTGGCCTCGGGAAATTCCCGAGGCCAGGCCTTGGGTAATTTACCAAAAATAGATTTTGACTTTGAAGTTGACCTGATGATTTCAAATCCAGAGGATTTTATAGAAGCTTGGGTGAATGCTGGTGCAAAAAGAATAATAATTCACATTGAAAGTGTAGAGAGGATTGAAGATGTGTTTTTAAAAATTCCAAGTGGTGTTGAGACAGGGATTGCGCTTAACACAACAACAGAAAATAAAAAAATCTATCCGCTGATAGAGAAGATTGACTTTGTGCAGTTCATGGGGATTGAGAAAATTGGCTTTCAGGGGCAAAGCTTTGACGAGAGGGTGCTTGGTAAGATCGCCGATTTGCGCGAGAAGTTCCCGAGAGTTATAATAAGCGTTGACGGAGGAGTGAGCTTGGAGACTGCAGTAAAGCTCAAAGAGGCGGGCGCAAATCGGCTTGTTTCTGGTTCTGCGATTTTTAAGAGCGGTAATATTAAAGAATCAATAGAAAAGTTAAAAAATAGTAGAAGTCAGACTTCTACAAATGTGTAGAAGTCTGACTTCCTAAGAATTATGTCAGATATTCACGATGAAAAAATAAAAGAGTTAGAAGTTAAGGCAAACGAAGTTCGCCAGAGTATTATAAAGATGCTCACAGAGGCCGGATCCGGCCATACTGCAGGGCCATTGGGGATGGCGGATATTTTCACCGCTTTTTATTTTCATATTTTAAACCATGACCCTAAAAACCCTGATTTAGAGGAGCGTGACAAGCTAATACTTTCAAACGGGCATATTGTACCTGTTCAATACGCTACGATGGCGCACGCCGGATACTTTCCGCTTAAAGAGACACTAACGCTTCGTAAGTTTGGCACACGCCTTCAGGGGCATCCGGAGCGAGAGAAGCTTCCCGGGATTGAGAACACTTCCGGCCCGCTTGGCTCCGGACTTTCTCAAGCTGCGGGGATTGCTTACGGTGCGCGGATGGACGGCAAGAAGTTTCGCACATATTGTCTGATGTCAGACGGAGAGCAGGATGCAGGGAACACTTGGGAGGGGGCAATGTTCGCAGGCAAGAACAAACTTTCAAACTTAACCGGGATAATTGATAGAAACAACATTCAAATAAATGGCATGACAGAAGACGTGATGCCGCTTGAACCTCTTCGCGAAAAGTACGAAGCGTTCGGCTGGCACGTTATTGATATCGACGGACATAATATGGAAGAGATCGTTGATGCGGTGGACAAAGCAAAAGCAATTTATGAAAAGCCGACACTTATAATCGCGCACACGATTCCTGGTAAAGGTATTAAAGATATAGAATTTGATTACCTTTGGCATGGCAAGCCGCCGAAACCTGAAGAAGCGAAAAAGTTCCTTAATGAACTGCGGACGCTTGGCGGAAAGATAGAAAGCGAGCATAAATAATTATGTTAAACAAAAATGCAAAATTAGTTTCAAATGTTTTTGATAAAGTCGAGCAAGGACCAACTCGCGATGGTTTTGGCCGTGGGCTTGTGGAGGCAGGAGAGAAGGATGAAAAAGTTGTTGCGCTTTGTGCGGATTTGTCGGAGTCAACGAGGATGCATTGGTTTCAAGAAAAATTCCCAGAACGATACATTGAACTTGGCGTTGCAGAGCAGAACTTAGCGACTGTTGCATCAGGACTTGCAAACTATGGAAAGATTCCGTTCATTGCATCTTATGCTACGTTTTCCCCTGGTAGAAACAACGAGCAAATAAGAACCACAATCTCACTAAACAATGTTCCGGTTAAAGTCGTCGGCTCTCACGCTGGAGTCTCTGTCGGCCCTGACGGGGCTACACATCAGGCTTTGGAGGACATTGCGCTTATGCGTGTCCAGCCGAATATGACTGTGCTTGCGCCTTGCGATGTCGAAGAAGCGCGCAAGGCGACCATTGCTGCGGCAGAGATAGACGCCCCGATTTACATTCGCCTTGCGCGCGAGAAAAGTTCGATGTTCACAACTCCTGACACTCCATTTGAAATAGGGAAAGCAGAAATCTTTTTTGAATCCGAGAAACCAGAAGCTGTGATAATCGCATGCGGAAATCTGGTACACAACGTGCTCTTGGCAGCAAACGAACTTGAAAAAGAGGGAATAGGAGTAACAGTTATAAACAACCACACTATAAAGCCAATGGACACTAAAACTATTCTAAAAGAAGTAAAAAAAGCAGGCGCAGTTGTAACAGTAGAAGAGCATCAAGTAGCAGGCGGTATGGGCTCTAGCGTTGCAGAGACTCTTGCAAAAGAGAATCCTGTGCCAATAGAATTTATAGGAGTGCATGACCAGTTCGGCCAGTCCGGCAACCCAAATGAACTCATAGAACACTACGGTATGGGAGTCTCTGCAATCAAAGATGCCGTAAAAAAAGTTATCGGGAGAAAATAAAACAAAAAAGTGTTTTTGTTTTATTAGTTTATTTTTGTTGGTTTGTAATCTGCAGGAGCTTCAGTAAGAAATTGCTGGAGCTTTTCCATTGTGAGAAGACCCTCCTGCGCGCCGACGTGCTGGACTACTGACATAGAGTTCACAGGGCCCATGGAGAGCGCTTCGGGGAGAGTTTTCCCCAAAGCAAGCGCTGCTGTAACAGTAGAGGAAAATGAATCACCGGCGCCTGTTCTGTCTACAGGAGGTGCTGGGTCCGGATACATAGGCATATGCCACATGTCAGTCCCGTCATAAGCGTACGCGCCTTTTGGTCCGTCTGTTATTACGACAATCTTTGGTCCGAGCTCTCGCATGCTCTCTAAAAGTTTTTTAACATCACTCTCTTTAGTTTTTAATATCCTCTGCGCTTCCTGCAGATTTGAAAAGAAAATAGCAGATACTTCATAAATGTCTTTCAACTTTTCATATCCAAGGCGCATCTGAAATGTACCCGGCTGGAAGGCGAGGTTCACTTCCGGATTGTCTTTCACGAACTTGGCGATTTCGCTGTGGAATGGCAGAGAATTCTCCCCTAAAGACGAGAGATAAAGCCATTTTGGCTTACCTATGTCAGGCAAGCTATATTCATATTCATGATGCTTCACTAATATAGTTCGCTCTTCCTCATACCAAAGTACATAATGATAATTACTTTCTTTTCCGTTATGAATTTTAATAAAATTTTTATTCACTCCTTCTTTTTCGAGCGCTTCTATCATTTTCTCTCCACCGAAGTCACTTCCTAAATTTGTAACAAGTGCAGAGTTGAGCCCAAGTCTATGGGCAGAGACTGACGCATTTGGGCTGTTTCCGACAGCAGGAACTTCTGTAACGGAGTCATACTCAATCTTATCGCCGAAGTTAAGACAGATCTGCTCTTTACTTTTATCCTCACTGCATCTTATATCAGCATCGTCACCCGAGAGTTTAATAAATGCGTCTGTTGTAATATCGCCTATGGCAATGAAATCAAAATTTTTCATGATATAATTGTATCATGAAACTTATAGACGTCATAAAAGAAGCGGAAGAGAAGAAAGTGGCAATAGGGCATTTCAATATATCTGACACAGAGATGCTCAAGGGGATTTTCTCTGCTGCGCAGAAGCTGAAACTTCCCGTGATAATAGGCACATCAGAAGGTGAACGAGAATTCATAGGAGTTGATCAGGCGGTTGCACTTGTAAAGAGCCTGCGCGAAGAACATAATTATCCGATTTTTTTAAACGCAGACCACACTTACTCATTTGAAAAGGCAAAAGAAGCAATTGATGCAGGATACGATATGATAGTCGTAGATGGCGCCAAACTTCCGTATGATGAAAATGTAGAGATGACAAAGAAAACTGTTGAATATGCAAAAAGTGTGAATCCTGACATTGTCGTTGAAGCTGAACTTGGCTTTATTGGAAAGTCTTCAAAACTATTGGACGAAGTACCTGAAGGCGCGCAGATTACAGACGAGCATTTGACTAAGAGAGAAGACTTGAAAAAGTTTGTAGAAAGCACTGGAATTGACATGATCGCTCCTGCGGTGGGGAACTTGCACGGAATGCTTAAAAATGCCAAGAATCCTGCGATAAATATAGAAAAAGTAAGAGAGTTGAGAGAAGCAGGAGGCGTACCGATGGTCCTTCATGGTGGATCTGGGATTTCTGACGAAGACTTTGTAAAAGCGATTGAAGCTGGCATATCGGTTGTTCATATAAGTACCGAAGTCCGCGTAGCATATGAAAATGGCATTAAAATGGGTCTGCAGGAAAATCCAGATGAGATTGCACCATATAGATATATGAAAGATGCGGTGCATAATGTAGAGAAAGTAGTAGAGAAAAGATTGAAATTGTTTAACAAAATGTAATATGGCGAAAGTATATATAACAAGAGAAATTCCAAACAGCGGAATAAAACTCCTAAAAGACGCCGGGCACGAAGTTGATATAAGCAGCAAAGACGGAGTGCTTACAAGAGAAGAACTTATAAAAGCATTGAAAAGTAAAGAGTATGATGCAGTGCTTTCTCTTTTAACCGACAAAATTAATGCAGATATTTATGACGCAGTTCCAACTGCTAAAATCTTTGCAAACTATGCAGTTGGGTACAACAATATTGATGTAGAAGAAGCAAAAAGACGTGGAATAATTGTTACAAACACACCAGGGGTGCTTACAGAAACTGTTGCAGAGCATACCGTTGCCCTCATACTTTCAATTGTAATGAGAATTCCGGAGGGAGATAGATTTACCCGTGAAAATAAATATAAAGGATGGGAGCCGATGCTGCTTCTTGGTATGAATCTAAAAGACAAGACTTTAGGAGTTGTAGGCGCTGGAAGGATCGGATCTGCAGTGGCAAATATTATGACAAAAGGTTTTGGAATGAAAGTAATATATTTTGATATTAAGAAAAACGAAGAATTTGAGAAGGCGACAGGAGGTGAGTTTAGAGAAAATGTTGAAGAAGTTTTGAAAGAGGCAGACGTGGTGACACTTCACGTGCCTCTTCTTGACTCAACAAGGCACCTTATAAATAAAGAGCGACTTCAGATTATGAAGCCGACTGCATACCTTATAAATTCATCACGCGGGCCGGTTATAGATGAGAAGGCACTGGTGAAAGCTTTAAAAGAGAAGCAGATAGCCGGGGCTGCGCTTGATGTATTTGAAAATGAGCCAGAACTTTCCCCAGGGCTCTCGGAGCTTGAAAATGCAGTACTTACTCCGCACATTGCATCTGCGACAGAAGAGACGCGTCAGAAGATGTCAGAGATGGCGGCAGAGAATATAATTGCGTTTCTTGAGGGAAAGACCCCGCCAAATGCAGTTTAAGCTTGACGGGTTTGATATAATAAAATTATTAACCTAACAAAATAAAAGTATGAAAAAGCCAAAAATATTAATATTGTTTTATTCAATGCGTGGGCACATCTTTGAGATGGCAAAAGAGATCGCAAAAGGAGTTGAGGAAGCGGGTGGAGAGGCAGTTTTGAGGCAAACCCAAGAGTTGATCCCAGAAGATAAGTGGGACGACGGAGTAAAAAAGGCAAAAGAAACGATGAAAGATATCCCTATTGCAAACCCGCACTCTGACATTGAAGGAGTGGATGGTGTTATCGTCGGGCTTTCTGCGCGCTTCGGCAATATGCCGGCGCAGATGAGAAATTTCTGGGACCAGACTTCAGGTGGCTGGATGAAGGGAACTCTTATAGGAAAGCCGGTGTCAATGTTCACAAGTACAGCGACACAGCACGGAGGACAGGAGTCTACTATCCTTTCATCTCTTATTACAGCGCTTCATCACGGAATGATTTTCGTAGGGTTTCCTTATTCATTTAAAGAGCAAATGACGATAGATGAGATCGCAGGAGGCTCTCCTTATGGAGTAGCAACGATTTCAGGCGGAATGGGCGAGAGGATGCCTTCTGATTTGGAGAAAAAAATGACGCGCGACATGGGAGCGCATCACACCAAAATCGCCGCAAAACTCATGTAAAAAGGTCGGACCTCGAACAAGCTTGTCCGACCCTATTTGTAGGTTTAATATATAACAAGTAACGACACAACTCATGCTATAGCATGAGTTGTGTCGTATCAAGATTAACTCCTTTTTGTTTGATATGTATAGTCATAAACCTCGACAGTTATTTTTCTGTCGAGGTTGTTTTTTTATATAAAATTGCTATACTGCTCTCCATGTTAGAACTGAAAATAGAAAAAAGGGAAGAAATAGGAAAGCCAAACAAACTGCGGGAAGCGGGGTTTTTACCTGCTGTGTTTTATAGCGCGAAGGAAGAGTCCACGCCGGTCTCTGTCTCTTACAGGGATTTTGAAAAAGTATATAAAGAAGCTGGAGAGTCAACAGTCATAACTCTTTTAGGAGTAGGCAAGCCAAAAGAAGTTCTCATTCACGATGTTGATTTTGATCCTGTTACGAGCGTTCCTCGTCATGCTGATTTTTATGTAATTGAAGAAGACAAGAAAGTCCATGTTAAAGTCCCTCTTGAATTTATCGGAGAAGCTCCAGCTATCAAAGACCTTGGTGGCAACTTAGTTAAAGTGCTTCATGATATTGAGATTGAGGTTCCTCCGAAAGATTTGCCGCAGCATTTGGAAGTAGATATTTCAGGGCTTGCTGATTTTACAAGCAGAGTTTTTGCAAAAGATATTAAACTTCCAGCAAGCGCAGAGCTTATAACTAAAGAGGACGAAGTCGTAGCGCTTGTCGCAGAAGCGGTTGAAGAAGTGATAGAAGAAGTTGTAGCGCCAGACCTTGAGTCAATTGAAGTAGAAGAAAAAGGTAAGAAAGAAGAAGTTGAAGGAGGAGAAGCAAAAGCTGAAGGGGATAAACCAACAGAAGAAACTAAAAAAGAAGAAAAATAAAATTGCAAAAGTTTACACGGTCGTGTATATTTTTACAATTATTGTAATTGCTTCGGTTAATCGAAATAAATTAAACTTTTGCTCATCAAGGTCTCACCTCTTTCCGCATAAGTCAAACTTCCCCCCCGCCCAGCCCTTCTGGAAGGACTGGGCTCATTGAAGATTGACTTGCTCCGAGAGATGAGACCTTTTCCCATAAATATTTGATATACTATAAATAATTATGAACATTATGTTTTATAGGCAGTATATTATTGCAATAGTTTTTATTGTCGCAATCATTCTTGTGTTGTTCTCAACGCAGATTATTCACGCTCAAGTTGGTGGAAGCGATGTCGCCGCGCGACGCGCTCAGCTTGAACGAGAACTCGCAGTGATTGAAGCCGAGATAGACACGCAACAGGTGTTACTTTCAGATAAGCAAAGAGAAAGGGTTTCCTTTGAGCGTGATGTCGCGATACTTGAAGCACAGATAGAAAAAGCGAAACTTTCAATAAAAGCTCGTAATATAGTTATTCAAAGATTAGGACAAGATATTAATGGCAAAGAAGAAGTAATAGGAGATCTAAACGAAAAGCTCGGAAGAGAAAAGCAGTCTCTCGCGCAGCTCCTACGCAAGACAAATGAGATAGACAACATTTCATTAGTTGAGGTCGTTATGGGGAACCAGAATCTTTCTGATTTCTTTGAAGACCTTGATTCGTTTGATTCCATAAAAGCTGCTCTTCAAGGCTCGTTTGTAGAGATCGCAGACACGAAAGACGATACAGAGTCCCAAAAGAGAGTGCTCCAAGGCAAGCAGGAAGAAGAGCTTGAACTTCGTGACATACAGCAATTACAGAAGAGAAAGATAGAAGCACAAGAGAGAGAAAAGCAGGCGATAGTTGACGCGACAAAAGGTGTAGAAGCCGAATACCAAAAGCTAATCAAAGCAAAAGAAAAAAGCGCAGCGCAGATCAGGACTGAACTCTTCACACTCCGAGGTTCTGCTGCTATCCCCTTTGGGCAGGCACTGGAACTTGCAAACATTGCATCCGCATATACTGGTGTGAGGCCTGCTCTCATACTTGGAGTAATAGCAGAAGAATCTAATTTGGGGGAGAACGTAGGAACTGGAACTTGGAAAATTGATCTTTATCAGTGTTACCAGAGCATCGGCTATATAACTTCTGCAGAAAAGCAAAAAGCAGCGTTCCTTAAGATCACTTCTGACCTTGGGCTTAATCCGGACACGCTTCCTGTATCAAGAAAACCTTGGTATGGATGTGGAGGAGCGATGGGGCCTGCGCAGTTCATGCCGACCACTTGGGCTTTGTATGTAGATAGGATTGCAAAAGCCACAGGGCATAACCCGCCAAGCCCTTGGAACAATGGAGATGCGTTTATGGCGGCAGCAATCCTCCTGATGGACAATGGCGCTGACAAGAGGACTCCGTATGCGGAGCGCTTAGCCGCACTTCGATATTTGGCCGGCTGGAAGAACGCCGAGAAGAGCGCGTATGCGTTTTATGGAGATGATGTTATGGCGCTTTCTGCTAAATATCAGAAGCTTATAGATATTTTACAAAACAGTTAAATAGTGCTATTATGGCTCTAATGAAAGCGGAAATTCATCCAAAATACTATACAAATGCGAAAGTTACCTGCGCCTGCGGGAACTCCTTTGAGGTGGGCTCTACAGTAGAGAAGATAGAAGTAGAAGTATGCAGCGCCTGCCACCCATTCTACACAGGCACTGAAAAGGTTATTGATACAGCCGGCCGTGTTGAGAAATTCAAAGCGCGAATGGCAAAAGCGAAGAAGAAATAATTCGCTCGCATAGCTCTTCTCCAAAAGCACACGTTCTCTGCGTGCGCGCAGAGCCGCTCTGCTCGTTTCGCTGAGGCGAAACTGCGCAAGGCTTTTGTCAAAGACTATGCTTCGCTTAAATATGATTGATAAAGAAAAATACAAAAAAGATCCCAAAACTGCATATTTAGCTGGAGAATATGAACGACTCTTAAAAGAAGAAGAGCGGGTTTTGGAAATGGCAAAAGACGCTGAGATGAAAGAACTTGCAGATGAGGAATTGAAAAGTATTGAGAGCCAGAAAGAAGGAGTTCAAAAAGAGATTGAAAAAATTACCAAAGCGGCAGAAGAGGAAGAAAAGTTTCCAAATGAACTCATTCTTGAAGTAAGAGCAGGCGCAGGTGGAGATGAAGCGTCACTCTTTGCGCAGGACTTGGCGCAGATGTATGAAAAGTATGCGGAGAGGAATGCTTGGCAGTTTGCGCCAGTTCACAAGTCAGAAAATGCAGTCGGCGGATACAAAGAAGCATCATTTGAAATAAAGGGGAAGGATTCTTATAGGAAACTTAGATACGAAACCGGAGTGCATAGGATTCAGAGGATTCCTACGACAGAAAAGTCAGGAAGGGTGCACACTTCAACTGCGTCTGTTGCGATTCTTCCAATACGAAAGAAAGCAAGTTTTGAAATTAATCCAGCAGACATCGAAATGGAATTCTCGCGTTCAGGTGGCGCAGGCGGGCAAAACGTAAACAAAGTAGAGACAGCAGTCAGACTGATTCACAAACCGACTGGTATTGATGTGCGCTCTACTTCAGAGAGAAGTCAGCTTAAAAACCGCGAAAAAGCAATGCAAATACTTCAGGCGAAATTAGAGATAATCAAAGCAGAAGAAGAAGCAAGCAAGTTATCATCAGAAAGAAAAGATCAAATAGGCACAGGCGATAGGTCCGAGAAGATACGGACGTATAACGTGCTTCAAGACAGGGTAACAGACCATAGGATCAAGAAGTCATGGCATAACATTGACGGAATCTTCGCGGGAGACATTGATGATATCTTAAACTCATTTGAGGAATAATATAAAGAATAATAATTAGAATTTGTTATTCTTGCGATATATCGCAAGAAAACACTTTTTTATTTTTCAAACTTCATAAACATAAAGTTATAAACATTAAGTGCTAACTAAACCATTCGATATATCGTATGATTTAGTTATGCCTCATATTTCTAAAAAGAAGTTAAATAAAGATACAGTGCATAAACTTGAGAAATATATTATTTCTATAATAAAAGACACTGGTACGAAAACTCGTGTCAATATATTTGACGAGCTTCTTACAAAGACAGAAAAAATGATGCTAGCCAAACGAATAGGAGTTTTGTTTCTTTTAAAAAAAGGATTATCTATTTATAAAATAAGCGAACTTCTCGGTGTTAGTTCATCAACAGTGGCACGGTTTGAAAATGCAATGGACTCTCATAAATACAAACACACGGTTGATTGGGTATGGAAGAACAGCAAAGAAGGCTCATTTGATGCGTTCATGGAATCTCTCGTATCAATAGCTTTTACAGGACGTTCGCATTCCTTTAAAAAATTTGTGGATGAACTTTAGATACTGTAGATAATATAAGTAAAACAAAACCTTGCGATATATCGCAAGGTTTTGTTTAGAGTGTAGAATTCATCATCGTTTGTAACTAATTTTAATTTATGTTTTACTTTGAAAAGATAAATTATTAATTATTTTTTAGTAAGTATACTATATACAAAGAAAGGAGTTGTTATGATAACAAAGGTAAAGAATAATGAGAAATCTATCTCAGTTTCTGGTGAAAAATGTGTAGACAATAAAGATGAGCATGGGACAATGATTGATATTGCAGCTACAGAAGAATACCATTATTGTACTAATTGCAATAAGGTATTTAGAAAATCTGATAATAAGTATTCTGGAATATTTGGATTAAACTTCTTATGATAATGTTTGTATTAAACACCTGTTATTCTTATTGATTAAATAGTAAGAATGATAGGTGTTTTTGACTTAAGCTTGCAGATAGCTATATAATTTGGTAATATTTTGGGTATTGTATGAAAGCAAAAGAGACGGAAAAAAAGGATAATTTAAAAACAACTGCGGGCAATATAGACCGCTTATTTGCTGTCGGAGCGCATTTCGGCTACTCGCGCTCCCGCAGACACCCTTCAGTAAAGCCCTACATCTTTGGCGCTAAAAACTGGGTGGAGATCATTGACCTTGAGAAAACAAATGAACTTTTGGAGAGCGCAACTTCATTTGCAAAGAAACTCGGAGAGGAGGGCAAAAATATATTGTTTGTCGGTAGTAAAGACGAAGCAAAGCAGGCGGTAGAAGAAGGAGCACGCGCTCTTGAGATGCCTTATGTCACAGGGAGATGGATAGGGGGGACTATTACAAATTTTTCTCAGATTAAAAAAAGAATTGAAAGGATGAAAGACCTTATAGGAAAACGTGATAAAGGCGAATTTGACAAGAAATATACAAAAAAAGAACAGCTGATGCTGGACAGAGAAATAGAAAATCTAAAAACCAACTTCTGGGGAATTGGTTCAATGACTGAAATCCCACACGCATTTTTTATTATTGATACAAAAAACGAAGATATCGCAGTAAAAGAAGCAAAGCAAAAAGGGATTCCTGTAATAGGGCTTTTGAATTCTGATAGTAATCTAACGGAGATTGATTATCCAATTGTTGCAAATGATGCAACACGCGCAAGCATAAAGTTTTTCGTTGATGAAATAGTTGAAGCTTATAAAGAAGGAATAAAAAGCAAAAAATAACAACTTGGTAACCCCGTTACCAATTGGTAACGGGGTTACCAAGTTTATTAAAATTATGGCAATCACAACAGATCAAGTAAAAGAGCTAAGACAAAGAACCGGCATTTCTGTCATAGAATGCAAAAAGGCGCTTGATGAAGCAGGAGGCGATACAGAAAAAGCGATAGAGATCTTGCAAAAAGCAAGCGGCATTATTGCTGGTAAAAAAGCGAGCCGTACACTTGGCGCAGGTGCTATTCAGTCTTACATACACAACTCTGGTGACGTCGGGTCTATGGTCGTGCTCTCTTCCGAGACGGACTTTGTCGCAAAAAACGAAGAGTTCGTTAAACTTGCATATGATATCGCTATGCATATTGCAGCCTCTCAGCCTGAGAACACCGGAGAACTCTTGGAGCAGGAATATATCAAAGACCCGGCGAAAACTATTAAAGACCTTGTAGAATCCGCAACGCAGAAGTTTGGCGAGAAGATTGAAGTCACAGACTTTGCAAGATTTTCAGTGCGGAGGTAAAATAATCACTATGGCAGCTATATTTTCATTTGCTTTTGCTTTTCTTGCTATAATTGGAATGTTGGTAGTCAAAAACTGGGAAGTAAGAGCCGGCAAGACGCTTTGGAGTGATTTTAGATTTAAAGCTGACAGAAAAGTCGCAAAGTGGACGACAATTCTTAAAAGCCATCTGCCGACGAGGGGCAGGGTAATCTCAAAAGAGTTGACGCACAACACTGCTTATCATGTGAGCCACGCTGCCTTAGCTTGCGTTCACTTTGCGGAGCGCAAGCTGATAAGAGTTATTAATTTCATAAAAGGGAAGGGTGTAGTGAAGAAAGACGCGGCAGCATCAAGTTATCTCAAGAATGTTTCGAAGTATGAAAGACATCCTGAGAGAGACGCGGGAAAAGGTCGTTCCTCGCGAAGAGAGGTGCGACCTTGAGGAGCGTCAAATTTATACGCCACCTTAGCTCAGTTGGTAGAGCAACTCTCTTGTAAAGAGTAGGTCGTCAGTTCAAATCTGACAGGTGGCTCCAATTTTTAAACGGCTAAACTTTAAAGAAGTTTAGCCGTTTAAAAATTGGAGTATCTTTACGACTCCGCTCGAACTCATTTC
>JBHHYD010000009.1:0-13333 GCA_046757385.1 Minisyncoccia bacterium
TTTTTTAAAACAAACCCCCCCGGTCGCTCGCGAGCGACGGGGGGTGTTTTTGAAAGCATTGCTTGAGATTATTATTCTGTAGTTTCTTCCTCTGTTGTTTCTTCTTCTATCGTTACCTCCTCTGCTTCCTCTATCTTCTCTACAGAAGAAGCTGTTACCTTAAATTCTGCCTGTACTGGATTTCCTTCACTGTCTGAGAGAAGTAAATCTCTCGTGAGATCAAAAGCCCTGTCTCCATCATCCTGCCTTATCGTTGCAAAATATGTTCCTCCGGCTTCTGTACCTCTCAAAAGCTCTACTGTTCCCTTACTTGGACCGGCATCAAACAACTGCGCACCGAGAGCATTCCCTAAAACTCCATTATTGCTTTCGTGAACCACAACCCATCCTGCGTTTTCAAGCGTTACAAGCTCAACATTTACATTGACTCCGGCTTCCTGGTCACGAACCAGTATTGCGTTCTCGCCTGAAAGTACGACGTCTGCGGTAGTCTCAGAAACTTCGTCCTCTACCACTTCACCCGCCGGTGCTCTCATAAAAGACCACGTACCTCCAAAGCCTATTGCGATACCCACCACAAACGCAATTATGACCTTTGTAGAAAATATACTGTCTTTTTCCATACTTTTATTATCACTATTTAATAAATATGACTATATAGTACACAAGATTAAATACCGCACAAGGCTTGACTTTCTGTCATAACGTCTTCGATTTTTTGCTTGCTTAAGCCAAGAGAATGAAGAATTTCTTCATTATTTTCAATATTTTTACATAGAACCACCTTCTGTTCCAACAATCTATTCTTCTCTACACCTGAAAGTGTTGTAAGTGCTGTCACTGGCTGAACTCCCGTTTCTTCTATCAGACCGTGGAGGTCAGCTCCTTTGGGATAATTCCACGATATTAGTTTTAAGCCGACACATTCTGCATATTTGATTGCATTTTTAGTAAATTTGGTGTTTGTTATGAGCCAGTCTTCGTTTATTTGATTTTCTGTGCTTTCTCCGTTTCTGATATCCTCAAATCTTGAATGCACATAAAGTGCGACCTTCAAGTCAGAGCGAATGCCTAGTCTGTTATGAAATTTAACTTCAGCGCCTATCTTTTGCCCACCTTTTTTTGCTAATATATCGACTTCATGCTCAACGCACGCACCTTGTACTATTGTATCCACCTTAACGTCGTAACCTTTTGCACGAAAGATCTCCGCTATGAAATTTTCAAAAGGATACCCTGAAGGCCCTAGCTCCATAATCGCGCGTTTCAGGGAATAGCGCGCGGCAACCGGCTTCTCTTGCCGTTCAAGGTAAGAAAAAGCATGTTTGTAAATTTCTGATGTGCTCATCCCTTCTTTGAGGTCTTTCTCTACATAATCCACAACTCCATCTATTTCTTCTTTAGTAGCACCTGCGCGTGTGAGAGATTCACGCAGTTTCTCCACCTCAAACGGCTCTTTTGTCCCGTCTTGTTTTGTAATTAATACCTGTTTTGTCATTGGGTTATTATATCAAATACACTACTAAACCGCTAAATTCCCTGCCCGCGGCAGGCGGGTGCAGAATTTAGCGGTTTTATCGCGGGAAAAGGTCGTTCCCTGCCTTGCCGGCAGGCAGGCTCGCGAAGAGAGGTGCAACCTTGAGGAGCAGTTTTACGGCTCACACAGCTGTGTGAGCCGTATTTCTTGACTTTTTGTACCTATATTTACGATCGTATTTATAGGTTACATTTTGAGAAATCTTGATTCTAAGATAATAATCTCTAAGTGATTATTTATTTCTTTTGCAGTCATATCTCTTCTATCGCCTTTATAATATACGGCAATAGGAACAATATAATTTTGAACTTCAATTATGAAGACGATCAAGCGGAATGATTTATCTTTTCCGCGTTTTATATCTTTTGACTTGACCCTGATCTTATATAGATTATTTCCAAGAGATTGGTTTTGCGATCTATCAAATGTTTCTAAGGTAATAATAATCTCCTCTTTTAAATGCTTGTACTTTTTAGACAGTTGTTTTAGCTGCTTTTTGAAATGAGGGAGAATTAAGTACTCGTACATGATTAGATATCAGACAATTGCTTTTTAAGAGATGGTAATTTTTTACTGCTTAGTTTTTTTATAATCGTTCTTTTAAGTTCAGATGTAAGGTAGTTCATTCTCTCATCTTCATCTATTCTTTTATTTTCGTTTTGAAGGAAGTTAATGGCCGCCAAGCGGAAAAACTCGGCTTTACTGTTAAAGCCCTGTTCTTTTATTGCTTTTTTGATTTTATCGTCAAGCGGCTTTTTTACCGCAAAATTCACTATAGACATGATATATAAGATTAATATTGATTATATATATTAGTATAATCTTAAAAAAATCTATGTCAAGTGATTATACCACCTCCCAAGCATTCTTCCCCATCATAGATGACAAGTGACTGGCCGGAAGCGGCAGTATCCTGACTCTTTTCAAACTCTACTGAGAGGCCTTGCCTCTTAGTGATTTTGCAGTTTTGAAGCTCTTGTCTGTAGCGTATTCGCGCTTTATAGTTTTTACTTATATTAGGCATCTCTCCGCTTATCCAATTTACGTCTTTTATCTTAATGCTTTTCTTGCTTGTCCCGTTAGAAGTAGGTCTCGTTTCGAGACCGTCAGTTCTAATGGGATGTGAGACAGTGATTGTATTGTTCTTAATATCTTTTGAAACTATGTAGTACGGCTTATCATGCGTACCTTTGTCAGTTATTGTAAATCCATGCCTCTGGCCGATAGTCAGAAATGTAACCCCGCTATGATGGCCGATTACTTTCCCTTTTTCATTTAAGACATCTCCTTTCTTTTCTTCAATATAGTTTTTCAAGAAATCCGCTATATCAAGCTTACCTATAAAGCACAGCCCCTGACTGTCTTTCTTCTTTGCAGTTGAAAGTCCAAATTTTTCTGCAAGTTTTCTTACTTCAGGCTTTTCAAATTCTCCTGTTGGGAAAAGTGAGTGCTTCAGCTCTTCCTGTGTCAGAGTCCAAAGAAAATAACTTTGGTCTTTGTTGTCGTCATTGCCAACGAGCATTTTATATTCGCCGTTCTTCTCAATTATCCTCGCATAGTGACCAGTGGCTATATAATCCGCTCCAGATGAAAGCGCTTTTTTAAGAAATGCCCCGAACTTGATCTGCTTGTTGCACATAACATCAGGATTTGGAGTTCTCCCCTGCCTGTATTCAGAAATCATATAATCAATGATTTCTTTTTTATATTCTTTTTCTAAATCAAATGTAAGAAATGGTATCTCAAGCTTGGCGCAGACACGCATTGCATCTACTTGATCCTTTCTCCACTGGCATGGCAAAAATTCCGGATGCCAAACCTTTATAAAAACGCCGGTGACTTTAAGGCCGCGCTGCTGAAGCAGCGCGGCCGCAACGCTTGAATCCACCCCGCCAGATAGCGCCACAAATACCTTTTTACCTTTCTTTTTATTCATTTAATTCAAATAAATCCTTTTTTTGCGGACGTGTTCATCAAATGTAACACTATAATGCATATTGCCGTTTTTGTCAGATAGAAAATATAGATAGTCAGATTCTATAGGATTAACCGCAGCTAAGATAGAATCAAGCCCAGGGTTTGAGATTGGCGTAGGCGGGAGCCCCTTGTTTGTATATGTATTGTATGGATGATCCTCGCTCAAATCTGCAGTCGAAAGCGTAAATGAATTCTTGCCATTGGCATAAGTAAAGACTGCATCAACCTGAAGTGGCATCCCTATCTCAAGGCGCTTCCACAAAATCCCAGCGATGGTTCTTCTTGTGTCCGTAGTTCTTGCCTCCTCTTCCAAGATAGAAGCCATGTTGATGATCTCATTTATCGGCCTTCCGAATTTTCTGATTTCATCATCGATCTCTGCGAGTTTCTCCACAAATGTATTGCTCAAAACTCTTGCTACTTCCCTCGCCTCTACATTAGGAAGGAAGTAATAAGTATCTGGAAAGAGATACCCTTCATTGCCATTGACGAGGCTCAAAAACTCTTCCTTCTCAAATGATTCAAATTTCTTTTCAAAAATCTGTCCCATCTCATCTAAAGTTGCTCCTTCTGGGATCACAACCCTTACAAGATTTAGATCAAAGTCCCCCTTTGCAATCCTTCGCGCCATACTAAACACACTTTCTTTTCGCCCCAGATAGTAGTCTCCTGAAAGAGCGCCATCTTCTCCACTTAAGATAATAACAATATTCCGAAGCCACAAAGACGACCTGACAACGTTTTCTTCTTTCAACTGATCCGCTATATCGGAAAGTGTTTTTCCTTCTTCGATTTTTATAGTTTCTCCAACTGGAAATTCAGATGGTACTCTGAAGATTACCGTATAGAAAGAAACAAATATAATAAAAAGCGCAATTGAAATCAGCGCTGTTTTTCTTTTGTGATAGCTTAGATATTCAATTATCTTTTTGTGGTATTTCGATATCATATATTCGCTCCTCAAGGTCGCACCTCTCCCGTCGCTACGCTCCTCCTCGAGGAACGACCTTCTCCCGCTCATATGGGTAAATCAGAAGGAGCTTCTGACTTTTTGGAAGGTACTCTTGAAATAGTTGGTGTCTGAACTGTAGAACCTGGGAAATGATACATAGTGGCAAGCTCTTCGGTGTTCAGTATAAAGGGTTGAGTTTTATATGGGTGGAAAAAGTATGACCTGCGTCTGTATGCGTCAAATACTCTTCTCCTTGCACGATCTTTAAGCCTGCCTTTATAATCCTGCCACGGATAATCAAAAGGTATAAGATATCGAGCCGGCCCAAATTGATTTAATGTATTTGAATTAAACTGCTTTATGACACTAAGGAGCCCTACTATATTTATCGGCCTGAACTTATCTTTCTCTGCTAAGTAAATACCGCGGATCCCTACATCAAAACCAAGCTTTGTGATACTTCTTTCAATCGCTTTCAATATATCTTTCTCACCTTCACTTAAGCTAGGTATTATAGGGAATCCAGCGCTTGAAAGTTCCCTTGCACTTTTTGTCTTTGGATCTCTAAGCATCAATTTATCAACTTCTTCCTGCGCATCATCTTTCCATCCTCTTTTTCCAAATCCGAAGAACAATGCTTTTTTTGTCTTCTCATCTTTGTTTACTCTAATTAGAAACTGTATCCAAAGCTGTTCTCCCTTTCCTATTGAGCCAAAGTGTTCAACCATTGGCGCCATAGGGTCGATCTTGAACTCTTCTTTTGGATCTTTGTCTAATCCATAGTCAATATATGTCTTTATTGGATACATGTCCGGCTTTTTAAGTTTGAAGTCAGATCCCCATACAATTGTTTTCTCTAGGTCAAAATTAACCATTCTTGTGTAGTCTTCTGCTTCAACTATTTCTACTTCAGGATACTGCGCATAAATCTGCGATTCAATTAATTCTTTGAAAAACGCTCTTGACCATATAAAGAATCTAACTTGTCCCTCAATAGACACAATCTCAAATGAAAACCATGTCCTAGTTTTGCCAAGTATGATTCTGTCATACCAAGTTGTTTCTCCTATCCCTTGGTGAAGCCCCATAAATACTGACTCCATAGCAAGCGGAGATTTTGCTATTTCTCTTGGAAGTTTTACTTCAAGGACTACATACTTCTGATTCTTGAAAAAATTAGCTCTTACATATATCATCCAAAACTTCCAAAATAAATATGCTAGAGATAACGGGACCCATATGGGGGAAAGAACTCCTATTACAAAAAATATCTCCTTGAACATTGAAGGGGAAAGCCTCAGAACTACATACAAAATCACCACAACAAGACCAACAAGAAGCCCTACTACAGGAATGCCTGATTGGTCTCCACTTGTCTTTACTGCTTTTAATACCTTTTTGACCATGTACCTATATAATAACACAAAAAAACACCTTCAGTTCAAGTTGAAGATGTTTTTTTGTTTAAGCTACTGAGTATTTTCCAGCTTTATTTACTTTAAAATGATCTCTGTTTTGCAAATTTACTATAATAGTGTTGTCTTTTATATATCTTTCTTTGCGTACCTTGTCGATTATTTCTTCCTTTGTAAGAGGACCGTTTTTCTTCAAAATCTCCGCAATGACATCTTGTACCACACCGCTTGTGTAGCCCCACTCTGCAAGTGCGTATAGCCCTCTTCCTATAAGAACGAAACGCGGGTCTTTGATAAGTTCGTTGTGACAAGTAGCTGTATGAGCCTTTCTGCCAAAGAAGTCAGAGATCGCTTTTGATACTTCAGTGAAATGCATAGGACTTCCGTGCTTTTTGATTGCCAAGTATGCGTAGTCCCGCATACCTTTGACTTTGACATTTGAAGAGTCAGCGACTCCCCACTCGCCAAGCGGGTTCTTGCCAAGTGTTTTTGAAACTGCAAGCCAGCGTTTTGCGATCTCTTCGTTTTTGTATTTTTTATTTAAATCCTTAACTTCATTCAAAAATGAATCAATGAGTTCTGATTCAGGAATCAAATCTTCTATTGAAAGATTTTTATACACATTCTTTAGTGCTTTGTGTACAGTATCTTCCAAATCTTCATCTACATACCAATGACTTCTAAATTCGTCATCTTCTTTTTTCTTATTAAACTCATCCCCAAGCACGAGGAGAAGTAAAGCATGATTCTGAGTGTTCTTGTCTTTAGAGATAAGCCCAAGAAGCTCATCTTCTGAAACTATGCCTCCAAGGGAATCAATAGCAGAAGAAAGTTCATTAAGAGCTTTCTTCTCATTTGAATATACGTCTGATTTTCTGATGCTTGAAAGTGCCGCATTTTCAATCTGTCTTACACGTTCTCTTGTAATACCATACTGATTCCCTATTGCTTCAAGGGTCAGCTTTCCAGTGCTTTTGCCAAGGCCATATCTGTTGGTCACAACTTCTCGTGCACGAGGAGGAAGCACTACAAGAAGCTGTTTTGTGACCTGTTTTGGCTTGAATGTGATTATTGCAGGCATGGCTTTATATTTGATTATTTGACTATACTATACTTTTACCACAAAAGCAAATAGGGTGCAAATAAGCCTAGCCTGTCACAATACTCACGATTTTGCCTTTCACATATAGAATTTTTTCTATTTTTTTACCATCTGTCCATTTTTGAACATTTTTATCAGCTTGCGCTTTTTCTTTTACGCTTTTCTCATCTTCATCAATAGATACTTCAATCGTGGCTCTGACTTTTCCATCCACTTGGACAGCAATTGAGACTATGTCTTCAACGATCTTCTTAGCGTCATATTCCGGCCACTTTTCTGAAAGTATAGAACCATTATTTCCAAGCTTTTCCCAAAGCTCTTCTGCAACATGCGGAGCAAATGACGCAAGTAAGATTAAAAATGTTTCAAATACTTCTTTTGAAATTTCTTTTTCTTTTTCAAGTTCATTTACAAAAATCATCATGGCACTTATTGCTGTGTTAAATTTCATCGCTTCGATATCTTCGCTAACTTTTTTAATTGTTTTGTGCAAGATGCTTCTCAAGGTCTCACCTCTCTCCACTTCGTTCCGCGAGGAAAGACCTTTTCCCGCATCCTCTCCGATTTTTTCTTGCAGACGCCAAACTTTCTCAAGAAATCTACGAACCCCCACCATATTATCAGTGCTCCAAGCAATAGCCTGATCAAACGGCCCCATGAACATCTCATATACTCGCAAAGTATCTGCGCCGAATTTTTCAACTACTTCATCTGGATTTATGACATTTCCTTTTGATTTAGACATCTTCTCCCCGCCTTCAGCCAATATTAACCCGTGAGAAGTCCTCTTCTGATACGGCTCGGCAGTTGGCACTACTTTTATATCGTAGAGAAACTTGTGCCAGAATCTGGAATATAAAAGATGCAGTGTAGTATGCTCCATTCCTCCGTTATACCAGTCAACAGGAGTCCAGTATTTAAGATTTTTCTCACCTGCAAGCGCCTCATTATTATTAGGATCGGTGTAGCGCAGGTAGTACCAAGAAGAGCCAGCCCAGTTGGGCATCACATCAGTTTCCCTTTTTGCATCCATACCGCACTTTGGACATTTTACATTTATCCAATCCCCTGCCTTTGCAAGCGGTGATTCTCCGCTATCAGTAGGTTTATAGTCGTCAACTTCTGGAAGCTCAACCGGAAGATGTTCTTCCGAAACTGCTACTGGGCCACATTCATCGCAATGAATAATAGGAATCGGCTCACCCCAGTAGCGCTGACGTGAGAACACCCAGTCACGAAGTTTGTATTTAATAGTCTTTTCGCCGTCTACTTTTTTGATAACTTCATCAGAATCAACAAGATCTGCATCACTGACTGGAAGCTTAAATTTCTTTGCGAATTCATTATCCCTTTCGTCATGTGCTGGAACTGCCATTATCGCTCCAGTGCCATACCCAACCATCACATAGTCTGCAACAAACACTGGAATTTCTTCCTTGTTAGCAGGATTAACTGCTTTTACTCCTTTAAGCTCTACCCCTGTCTTCTCTTTACCTTCTGCTGTTCTTTCTATCTCTGTTTTCTTTTTTGTTTTTTCTATATATTTGCTGACTTCTGCCCAGTTTGTAATTTGTGATTTGAGTTCCTGCACAAACTCATGCTCTGGAGCAAGTACCATATAAGTAGCTCCAAATATTGTGTCTGCTCTTGTTGTGAAAATATCTATTGAAGATTTAGAATTGGAAATTGGAAATTTAATCAGAGCGCCCTCTGATTTACCTATCCAATTTCTCTGTTGGATTTTTATTGGTTCTGTATAGTCAACGTCATCTAAATCTTTGTCCAGTCTATCCGCGTATTTAGTGATAGCAAGCATCCACTGCTTCTTCTGCCTTTTTTCTGTTTCTCCTCCGCATCTTTCACACTTACCTTCTATAACTTCTTCATTTGCAAGGCCGATCTTACAAGAAAGACACCAATTGACTGCAACACTTGCCTTGTACGCCAGACCCTTTTTGAAAAGCTGGAGGAAAATCCACTGCGTCCATTTATAGTATTCTGGATCAGTCGTGTTTATCTCCCGTGACCAGTCAAACGAAATACCGAGAGACTTAATCTGCTTTCTGAAAGTATCAGTATTTTTCTTTGTTACTTCTTTTGGATGTTCTCCTGTTTTAAGCGCGTAGTTCTCCGTCGGCAAACCAAAGGCGTCCCACCCTATTGGGTAAAGGACGTTTAAACCTTCTGCTCTTCTTTTGCGGGCTATAACATCCATACCAATATATGGCCGCGGATGCCCAACATGAAGCCCGTCGCCTGAAGGATATGGAAACTCAATCAAAATGTAAGACTTTGGGCTTTCAGAGAAGTCTTCAGCTTCATAGGCTTTATCTTTTCCCCACTTTTCCTGCCACTTTTTTTCAATTTTTTTATGATTATATTTTTCCATTACCTATCTTCTCTAACAGGATATAGATCTGGATCTATTGTTCTCTCAAAACATACTTCTCCTTCACCGTGTGCCCAGTTTGAGTCTTCAATGTTTGGGCCGCCGAATGGTTTTGCTACTCGTATATTTTCATTTAATGACCCCGTGCTTTCTTTATTGAACTCTGCACAAAGTTCAAATGTTAAACCGGAGATAGACCTGTATTTATATTCTTCGTCTGTTTGTTTATCAGTTGGAACCATAAAGCTTGAGATGGGGTCTTCTAGCTCTAACAAACTCTCCGGCAGTCTTTCTTTATTCTGCCAAAAGTTCACTATCTGCCACTGAATGCTCTGCAGATCATTTATCTTTTCCCTGTCAAAACGAAGCAGTCTTTGGTCGGCTGGAGTCCCTATAATGAAGAATCCTGAAATGACTGCGGCTAAAACAACGAAAGCCGTGACCCACCCGATCATTTTTGCTTTCGCCGCTTCCCTCTCCCACTTGCCTTTCAAATCATAAAGATAATACCCAAACACTGCGCCGGTGACTATAAGTATTGAAAGCATCTTAAGCGCAAATTGTGTTGTGATTTCTCCGCCCAAGAATTCATTTACAAGTCTTATAAGAACAATGATAATAGTAACTCCTGCAACAAAAAGCGTCAGATAGATAAGCCACTTTCTAATCCAGAGACTTTTCTTTTCAGGATTTCTACGCAAGTCCCTGTTTAACACTTTAGTAAGAACTAAATATGTTGGGAATATTATAATAAGCGATGCAATAGAAAACCGGATAGCTGTGTTAAATTGCCCGTGAACTATCTCTAATTGATCAGGAAATAGTACATTTATATATTCAAATAAAAGCGCAAGTAAGCTAAATGCGCTTACATAAAGCGCCGCCATAGCTGCAAAATAAAGGAAGAAATCCTTCGGCGTCATTTTTGCTTTCTCGTTTTCCATATTTTCTAATTATACAACAAATCTAGTCAAATAACCAAATTAGATCTTAAAAAACTTTTTGAGCTTATTTTCATTATCTATCTCTTTTGCAACTATATAATTTATATATTTTCTTGCAAAAAAGTGCTCTGTCACAAAATCTATTTCATTTCTGCATTCATACGGAAATACAAATGTCGATTTCTGAATCGGATAAAATCCGAGTTCTTTGAGCTTGATATTAATAGCATCACGAGCCTTTTTTCTCTTTTCCGGAATGTCAAATATAACAATCCTCCATAAGCCATCCCACTTCTTCGGTATCTTTATCTTCATATCATCAAATTCATACTTCAATAATCGCTTTCTACCTTTTTCGGTAATTTCTATCATTTCTTCACCGTTTTTATAATACATCTTAACTATTTTATTTCTTTTCATATCATATAATGTCTTTCTGAATTTATAATTTTTATCTTTTTTCATAAAAATTGTCAGCGTCTGCGCCATACCCGGCAGTGCTAAAACTGCCACAGATGCACCGCCAATGATTAAACATTTAAGAACTATCTTCGCAATTTCTTTATTTTTATTTTTATTCATATAATATGTTTCAGTATATCAATTTCGGCAAATTAGTGCTATAGTATGATATTGCCGAAATAATGATTTACGTTCATTATGTTTTCTAAGTTTCCCAAGTTATATCTTAAACTCTATTACATCGCCATCTTTTACTATGTAGTCCTTGCCTTCTGTGCGGGTCCAGCCTTTCTCTCGCGCTGCTGCATATGAACTGGCTTCTAGTAGTTTCATATATGAAACTACTTCTGCGCGGATGAATTTGTCTTTAAAGTCATTATGGATTGCAGTCCCCGCCTGTGGCGCTGCCCACCCCTCTCTTATAGTCCATGCGCGGGTTTCGTCAGCGCCTGTTGTGAAAAATGTTATAAGATCTAAAAGCTCGTAACCTTTGCGTATTAAGTTATCAATCCCGCTTTCAAGCACACCGAACTCTCTTCTGAACTCCTGTTTGTCGTCTTCGCTTACATCTTTAACTTCGTTTTCAACGTTTGCGTCTACCTCAACCCACTTCGCACCCGAAGTCTCAAGAAAATTCATAAGTCTTTGATATCTATCGTCGTCAATATTTAATCCTTCTGACTTTTTGTTTAGCACATAAAGTATTGGTTTCATTGTCAGAAGATTAAGTTGTTTGATTAATGCAATCTCATGCTCATCAAGCTCCAAAGAGTTTGCGAGTTTGCCTTGAGTTAGGGTTTGTTCTACTTTTTTTAATACTTCCTGTGTCAAAACTGCATCTTTGACTCTGGCTTTTATCTCTTTTTCTATGTTTGATAATCTTTTTGTGACAGTTTGGAGATCTGCCATTATGAGCTCAAGGTTGATGACTTCTATGTCGTCCATTGGGTTTACTTCCCCGCTTACATGCGCTATGTCAGGGTCGTCAAAAACCCGCACGACTTCCGCTATCGCGTCCACTTCTCTTATGTTTGAGAGAAATTTATTGCCAAGCCCCTCACCTACAGATGCGCCTTTCACTAATCCTGCAATGTCTACAAAAGAAACCGCCGCTGGAATTGTTTTCTCCGACTGCGACAAACGGCTCAACCGGTTGAGCCGTTCATCAGGCACGGCAACGACGCCCACAGACGGGTCAATGGTGCAGAACGGGAAGTTCTCCGCGGGAACTGATTTTTTTGTTAAGGCATTAAAAAGCGTTGATTTGCCTACGTTTGGCAGACCAACAATGCCTATAGATAACGCCATAAATATTTAGACTTAAAATGTATCATATTTAAAGGCTTTTTTCTATCCACATCTTAACTTGATTTATTCAACATTTCGAGATATACTTCAAATAAGAAGTAAATCCTCTCGTGTTGGGATACCGTAAGGCGTCCCGTCAAAGCGGGAGGTTTTCTGTTTATTATTGAAACAGTAGCTTTTCTTCTATTATTTTATCTTCAATATCATCATAATATTCAGAATCCTCCGATTCATATTTACGAAATATCGCCCAGCTTATAAAATCAACAGCTTGTAAACATTTTTCTGTATGTGATGGTTTTATATTTATATCAATATTTCCACTATTGCCTCTTTTTATTAGATTATCTTTTAAATATGCTTCAAAATTCTCCCGCACAAATTTATTTGTATCTTTTTGGTCAATATACAAATTTATAGGTTCATCTGTTTTTATTATGTTTTGATTATGTAATCTATCTAATAAAATATTCGCTGTGTAGTTATATAAATAATTTTTTTGATTTTGCAAATCTACATACACTTTCTCTTTATTTAAAACGATGCACATAATCTTTATATCATTTAATTGCGCAAGTTTTTTAAGCATTCTGTGTCTTGTTACAGAATTTGAATGATATGCATGTAGTTCTTTCATTTTATATTTTTTCGCAAGACCCTTGCGTATCTTTTTTATTACTTTTTCTATCTTTCTGTGATTGTTAGTTAATAATATAGTAAATAAAAACCACTTGCTTGAACGTTCCCCAAAACCTAAATCACCACTTTCATCTAGAAATATATAAGCCATAATTTAGATACCCTTCCTCCCAAAATTCTCTACCTTCTTGTGCCAGAGCTTTTTCTTTGCTTCTGTTGCGCGTTCAGACGGGCCGAAAGTTGTCACCTCAACTGGATTAAAACCGGCAAACCCTAAGATACCGCGCGCGAGCTCATTAGTAAAGTCACCAAAATGAAAGCGTATTTTCATGGGCTTCATCCCCGCAGTTACTATCACCCGCGCGCTCTTGCCGGTGAGAAGCGGTGTCCACTCTCCCGGCTTTTCTTTTGAAAACCGAAATGCAAAACCGGGCAAGAACATTCTGTCAAACATGCCCTTCAGAATCGCCGGCATTGTGCACCACCAGTTTGGATAAATTATCACTACGTGGTCCGCCCATTTGAAATCCTCCTGCACTTTCACTAAGTCCGGCTCAAGCTCCTGAATCTTTTTGTAACCATAGTGTAGTATTGGATCAAATTTAAGG